>NZ_JBYSYP010000012.1:0-130920 GCF_058783565.1 Novosphingobium sp. FW305-C-111 | reverse complement strand
CCTCACGCACCAAAGACCGCGATCAGACCCTTCGCACCCCCTTCAGGCCGAAAACAGCGAGTTCTTCGAGGTGTCCAGCTGGGGCGGGGACACGCAATGGCATGTCAAGGGTCAGGCCGCCCGCAGCACCTCGCGGGCTTCGCGAGGCAGGCGGGCGATCACTGAAAGATAGGCGCTGGCGGTGGCGTCGGGCTGGCGGCGGCCCTGTTCCCAGCCCTTGAGGGTCGCCAGCGGAATCCGATAGGCGCTCGCGAAGGCCTGCTGCGACAGCCCCAGTCCCTCGCGGATCGCGCGCACATCCGGCACCTCGATCGTATGGACGCGCGCGACCTTGCCCTTGCCCTGGGCGTGCGCAGCGGCCTCTTCCATCGCCGCGATCAGGTCCTTGCCAAAGTCAGACATCGCTTATGTTCCTCGCGTTCAATCGACCGCGGCTTTGATTGTTGCCGCGAAGGTAGCCACCGCCTTCTTCTCGTCCGCGCTCAAGTCGCTTGCCTGCGCCTTGGCGTAGGCGAGCAGCAGATAGAGCGGACAATCGGGCCGGTAATAGAAATACACCACCCGCGCCCCACCACGCTTGCCGCCGCCGGACCGCGCCCAGCGGAGTTTCCTGACGCCCCCGTGCCGGGGATCACGTCGCCCGCCTCCGGATTGTGGGCCACATAATCGACCAATTCGGCACGTTCGGCCTCGTCCCAGATCTTCTCGGCCAAGCGTGCGAAAACCTGCGTTTCGGCCACGGTGATCGGAAGCGTCTTCACGTCGCTCTATGTACGTCAATGACGTCCTAAATGCAAGACTGCGCGTTTTGCGCCGAAACCGCTGTCCTACACGCCCGGAACCTGCCAGCCTCGCGCCGCTCTTTCCCAGCGTGGATCCCCGGTCCCGGCAGGCGCCATCGCAAGGTCGCCGCAAAGACATTCGCGTCCATGCTTCACCAGGGCGAAGTTCGTGAAGTTTCGAACCGGATCAACTTACTGATCCAGATCGAAATTCCCGCGAAAAAACGTCAGTAGGGCGGCTTGTGCAACCCCTTGGGGCTCAAGGTGAAGATCTCGCAGCCGTCCTCGGTGATGCCGATCGAGTGTTCGAACTGGGCGGAGAGCGAGCGGTCGCGGGTGACGGCGGTCCAGCCGTCGTCGAGCATCTTCACCGGCGGCTTGCCGAGGTTGATCATCGGCTCGATGGTGAAGAACATCCCCGGCTTGAGCTCCGGCCCGGTCCCGGCACGGGCGGCGTGGACCACTTCCGGCGCGTCGTGGAACAGGCGGCCGAGGCCGTGGCCGCAGAACTCGCGGACCACGCCGTAGCGGTTGCCTTCGGCATGCTTCTGGATCGCCGCGCCGATGTCGCCGAGGCGCGCGCCCGGCCTGGCCTGCTCGATCCCGATCATCAGGCACTCGTAGGTCACGTCGACCAGCCGCCGCGCCTTCAGCGGCACATCGCCGACGAGGTACATGCGGCTGGAGTCGCCGTGCCACCCGTCCAGCAGCGGGGTCACGTCGATGTTGACGATGTCCCCGTCCTTCAGCGTCTTCTCCGACGGAATACCGTGGCACACGACGTGATTGATCGAGATGCAGCACGAGTGGGCATAGCCGCGGTAGCCTAGCGTCGCCGGGATCGCTCCGCCGTCGAGCGTCATCTGGCGGACGACGTCGTCGAGAGAGGCGGTGGTGACGCCCGGCTTCACCAGCGGTGCCAGCGCGTCGAGGATTTCCGCCGCCAGCCGCCCGGCCTTGCGCATCCCTTCGAACGCGGCTGGGCCATGCAGCTTGATCACCCCGTCGCGGGGCAGGGTATCGGTGTCGTCGACGTGCACGTACTGGGTCATGGGCGGCCATGTAGCGATTTGCGCGGCAAATTGCGAGTGGGTCGCGCGGTCACCGTGCCGAGAACAGCGGCAGGTACTCGGGCTTCACCGCTTTCAGCACCGCGTCCGTCACCGGCACGGTCACGTCGTAGTCGCCCTCGGCATAGGGCCCGGCAGCATAGGGCGCGACGAGAACGCCGATGCGGTTGAAGGCCTTGCCGTGGCTCGAGCCGAGGATCACCGTCTGTTCGACCGGGTCGATGCACTCGGCGAATTCTGGCAAGCCAGGCGCCTCGCCGCCGCGCTTCTTCGCCCGCTGGCGGTCAAGTTCGGCGCAGAACGGCTTGCGGATGGCGGCCGAGAGCGCGGCCCTGGAGACGAACAGGTCTTCGGGCTTGTAGCGGCGGTTGGTCGAGCGGTCCCACAGCAGGCTCTCGAACCCGTAATTGGGATGCGCGCCGCCGCTGTAATCGCCGACGATGGTCGACATGGATAGCCAGCCGGGGAGGTCGGTCACGACCTTCCATTCCACGGTGCGGCTGTAGGGGTGATACTCGAAGCCGGCGGACTTGGCCTCCTTGCGGCCCTCCCTGGCGGACCGGACGAGTTCGGCCTTGCGGGCATCGAGGTCCTTGTCGAGCAGCGCCTTGAGATCGGGGATCGAGGCGGCGGCCGCCGGGTAGGAATAGTCGAATTCGTAAAGATCGTTGCTCTCGCTGACCGAGCGGGCGTTTGCCGGGACGGGCACCGGAACCGATGGCGCGGCGGGCGGCGTTGGCGCTGCGGCGGAGGCCTCGGCGGTCGCGGAAGGCTGCGGCGCTGGCTCACCGGAGCAGGCAGCCAGCAGAGCAAGGGGGAGGGCAACCAGGACTGCGCGCATCGGAAAATCTCTCGCCATCAGACCGCAAAACGGCTTATCGAGCAGAAACAATGACCGACAAGCATGCTTTGATCCAGCCTGACCGCGGACAGGACGCGGTTTCCATTCACCTCGTCGACAAGAACAGCGTCGAGGACTGGCTAAAGGGTCTCACCGCCGGCCAGCGCGCCGCCCTCGCTGCGCAAAAGTTCGAAGGCGGCGGCTATGAAACGGCCATCGTCCCCGATGGTGACGGCTGGTTCGCCGTGGGCGGGGTCGCCAATGTCGCCAGCTTGTCGAGCTGGTGCCTCGCCAAGCTGGCCGAGGTGCTGCCGGGCGGGACGTATCGGCTGGCAAGCGGCGAGCCCAAAGTTGATGCGGCCAAGGCGCTCCACGGCTGGCTCACCGCGCAGTACCGCTTCGACCGCTATCGCAAGGACGCCAAGGATCCCGGGCCGCGCATCCTGCTCACCCACCAGGTCGCGGCCATCGAGCCGGCGCTGGCCGAGGCCGATGCGGTCGCGCGGGTCCGCGACCTGGTCAACACCCCGGCGGAGGACATGGGCCCGACGCAACTCGAGGCCGAAGTCAGGGCGCTGGCCAAGCCGTTCCGTGCCGAGGTCACGGTGACCAGCGGCGAGGCGCTCGAGCGGCAGTTTCCGATGGTCCACGCAGTCGGCCGAGCCGCAGGACGCAGCCATGCGCCGCGGATGATCGAGCTGCACTGGGGCGACGAGAAGCACCCAAGGATCGCGCTCGTCGGCAAGGGGGTCTGCTTCGATTCCGGCGGGCTCGACATCAAGCCGTCGGCAGGCATGCTGCTGATGAAGAAGGACATGGGCGGCGCGGCCCATGCGCTGGCGCTGACCGGGCTGGTCATGGGCGCGCACCTGAAAGTGCGGCTCCACCTGCTGATCCCGGCGGTCGAGAACGCGATCTCGGGCAACGCGATGCGCCCCGGTGACGTCCTCGCCACCCGCAGCGGGCGGACGGTCGAGATCACCAACACCGATGCCGAGGGCCGGCTGGTGCTGGGCGATGCGCTGACCAGGGCCTGCGAAGAAGAGCCCGAACTGCTCGTCGACTTCGCCACCCTGACCGGCGCGGCGCGGGTCGCGCTGGGGCCTGACCTGCCGGCGCTGTTCACCCGGAACGACGACACGGCCGCGGACCTGCTCGCGGCGGGGCTCGAGACCGACGATCCGCTATGGCGACTTCCGCTCCACGATGCCTACCGCGAGCAGCTGAAATCCGAGGTCGCCGACATGATGAACAGCCCCTCCACTCCCTTCGCCGGGGCGAGCCTGGCCGCGCTGTTCCTCGACCGCTTCGTGGCCGACGGGATGGACTGGGTCCACTTCGACACGTTCGCGTGGCGCCCCGCGCCGCGTCCAGGACGGCCCAAGGGCGGTGAGGCGCTGGGGCTGCGCGCGACCTGGGCACTGCTCAGGTCCCGTTACGGGTAAGCCCGGATGGACGGCTTGCACCACGGGGACCCAGCGGCTAATCGCCCGGCTTTCCTGTTTGCGGGGCAGCCTGAATTGACCGTCGAAGCCGTTACCTTGTCCAGCGCCGTGCCCGGCGGCCAGCTCGGCCTGGCGGGTCCCGCCGATCGCAGCGACAAGCCGCACCTGCCGGTGCGCGGCGATCTTGCGCACATCGGCCTCGCCGGAAAGTACTTCGTGCCGCACTACGCCGTGCCGATGCCGCGCAAGGTATCGGCGGCAACGGCGCTGACCGATGCCGGTCGCGACGGGGCCGCGACAATCCGCGACCTGGCGGCGGGCGAGACCTTCGATGTCCTCGACATCGCCGGCGGCCATGCCTGGGGCCAGGCGGCGAGCGATGGCCTTGTCGGCTATGTCGCGCTGTCGGCGCTGGAACCGGCGGCATGACCCATTCGGTGTTCATCGACGGGGCGGTCGGCACGACCGGGCTGGAGATCGTCGAGCGGCTTTCGGCCAGGCCCGAGTTCTCGCTGATCACCCTCGACGAGGCGCGGCGCAAGGACGATGCGGCGCGGAAAGAGGCGCTCAACGCCGCCGACTTCGTGGTGCTGTGCCTGCCCGATGACGCGGCGGTCGCTGCCGTTTCCATGATCGAAAATGACCGCACACGGGTGATCGATGCCTCGACCGCCCACCGCGTGGCCGAGGGCTGGACTTACGGCCTGCCCGAAGTGATCGGACGCGAGGCCGTTGCCGAAGCGAAGCGGGTTGCCAATCCTGGGTGCTACCCCACCGGGTTCATCGCCCTGCTCGCCCCGCTGGTGCGCGCCGGGCTGCTGCCGACCGCCTGGCCCTATAGCTGCCATGCCGTTTCGGGCTACTCGGGCGGCGGCAAGGCGCTGATCCAGCGGTTCGAGGATGATCCCGACATTGCGTGGCGCGGCTATGGCCTCTCGTTCGGCCACAAGCACGTGCCGGAGATGCAGGCCTATGCGCATCTCAACATTGCCCCGTTGTTCAGCCCGGCGGTCGTTCCGGCACATCGCGGGATGGTGGTGGAAATCCCGCTGCCGATCGACATCATGCCCGGAAATGCAAGGGCGGAGGACCTGCGCGCCTGCCTGACGGCTTTCTACGAGGGCTCGAAGGTCGTGACGGTCGCGCAATCGCTGCCGTCCGACGGCGAGATGCTGCTGCGCGGCTCGATGGTGCCGTGGGACGGGCTCGAACTGCACGTGATGGGCAGCAAGCTTGGCGACCAGGCCCGCCTCGTGGCCCGGCTCGACAACCTCGGCAAGGGCGCGAGCGGGGCGGCCGTGCAGAGCCTCAACCTGATGGCCGGTCTGGACGAGACGGCGGGTCTCCGGCTTTAAATCGGGTGCAACAAAAAACCCCGGCGCAAACCGGGGCTCTTCGTTTCCAGCGCTCGCGTGAGGCTCAGTCCTCTTCGGCGATCCGGACCTTGAGGCCGTCGAGGTCGGCGGTCATCTGGATCTGGCACGACAGGCGCGAGGTCGCGTCGCGGTGGTCCGAGCTGTCGAGCAGGTCGTTCTCGTCCTCGCTCATCGCCGGCAGCTTGTCGGCGAAGGCAGGATCGACGTGGATGTGGCAGGTCGCGCACGAGCAGCAGCCGCCGCACAGGGCGAGCAGTTCGTCGAAGCCGTTGTCGCGGATCGCTTCCATCACCGACAGGCCGGCGTCGGCCTCCACGGTCTTTTCCTCGCCGGCACGGTTCACCACAACAAGCTTGGGCATCTTTTCCTGTCCTTGGCTGCGCGGGGCGCGTGCCCCCCTGTTCCTGTTTGGGCCGGGCTGCTAACTGCTACGTCAGGCTTTGGCAAGAGCCGGGAATTGAAGAACCGTCAACGATACGCCGGAGAACTGACCGTGGGCCTGTCCGCCGAAGCCATTGCTCAAGGCCTCGATCACATCGCCGCACGCAATTCGATGATGAGCCGCGCACTCGAACGCGTCGGCTACCCCGAGCCGCGCCTGCGACCGACTGGATACACCACCTTGCTGCGCACGATCGTCGGCCAGCAGGTCAGCGTGGCTGCGGCGGCGTCGGTCTGGAACAAGCTGTCCGCGTTGCTGGGGGATGACGTTCCGCCGCAGGACCTGCTCGCCAGCGATTTCGATTCCCTGCGCGCCTGCGGTCTGTCGCGGCAGAAGCAGGGCTATGCGCGCTCCTTGTGCGAGCTGGTCGTGTCCGGTGAACTCGACTTCGACGCGCTGCCACAGGACGATGAGGCCGCCATTGCCGAACTCACTAAGATCAAGGGCATCGGCCGCTGGTCGGCGGAGATCTACCTGCTGTTCGCGGAAGGCCGGCCCGACATCTGGCCCGCGGGCGATCTCGCGGTGCAGGCGGGGCTCGGGCGATTGCTTGAACTGCCTGAACGCCCAAGCGAGAAACTCACGCGCGAACTGGCTGAGGACTGGAGACCGCACCGTGGCGCGGCGGCGATTTTTACCTGGCATTGCTACAACAATCCGGCGCTGTGATTTCCGCTTCCCCTCTGGCCATGAGGCGCTAAGCAGTCAGCGGGAGATACTGACATGACTGTAAGCAAATCCATTTTCATAACCGGCGCGGCCTCGGGGATCGGCCGCGCGGTGGCGCAGCGGTTTGCCCGCGAAGGTTGGTTCGTGGGGATTGCCGACATCAACGACGCCGGCATGGCCGAGACTGCCGCGCTGCTGCCGGCGGGCCGGTCGTCGCAGCACAGGCTGGACGTGCGAGACCGTGCGGCATGGGATGCGGCACTGGCCGACTTCGCGCAAGGCTCAGGCGGGCGGATCGACGTGGTGTTCAACAACGCCGGCATCCCCATCGGCGGGCAGGTGATCGACTGCACGACCGAGGAAGTCGAGCGCGTGCTCGACATCAACCTCAAGGGCGTGATTTTTGGCGCGCAGGCCGCGCACCCGTGGCTGAAGGCCGCCGCGCCCGGCTCGTGCCTGCTCAACACCGCCAGTGCGGCAGGGATTTACGGCACTCCGGGGACCTCGGTCTATTCGGCGACGAAGTTCGGCGTGCGCGGGCTGACCGAAGTACTCGACGCCGAATGGGCCGAAGACGGGATCAAGGTCTGCGACCTGATGCCGGGGTTCATCGACACGCCGCTGCTCGACATGGCCCCGAACCGGGCCTCGAACGAGGACATCCGCGGGCGGGTCCAGACGGCGGGGCTGGAAATCTCGCCGGTCAGCGACGTCGCCGATGCCGCATGGAACGCGGTCCACGGCACCAGGCTCCACAACCTCGTCGGCAAGACCG
The DNA here is from genome assembly GCF_058783565.1 of Novosphingobium sp. FW305-C-111. NCBI lineage: Bacteria > Pseudomonadati > Pseudomonadota > Alphaproteobacteria > Sphingomonadales > Sphingomonadaceae > Novosphingobium > Novosphingobium sp. FW305-C-111. The sequence goes on along the minus strand of NZ_JBYSYP010000012.1, from coordinate 123,520 downwards.
CCCGCCGCGCCGCCTTCGCCGCCCGCTGGATGCCCGGCCGCATCCGCAAGGAAATGCGCAGCAGCAGGCGGCCGCTGGGGGGTTAGACGAAGCTGCCGATCACCTCCGCCAGCGCCACGTCGCGCTGGCTGAGGCCGCCGGCGTCGTGGGTGGTGAGGGTTATCTCCACCCGGTTGTAGACGTTGAACCATTCCGGATGATGGTCCGCCTTTTCCGCGTGAATCGCGACGCGGGTCATGAACGCGAAAGCCTCGGCGAAGTCCTTGAACCGGAAGGTGCGCTCGATTGCGAGGCCATCCGCGCGCAGGGCCCAGCCGGGGAGGCGGGCGAGGGCGTCGGCGGCTTGGGCGTCGGTCAGTCGGGCAATCGCCATCGGTGCTCTCCTTGGCAGGGCCTGCGGTTTCCCCTATCGCGCTGCGCCATGCAAGAGTGCCGCATCGCTGTCACCGACATCGCCTGCCGGCGCGGCGACCGGGTGCTGTTCCGGGGGCTGTCGTTCACGCTGGGTGCGGGCCAGGCGCTGCACTTGTCCGGTCCCAACGGCATCGGCAAGTCGAGCCTGATGCGCATCCTTGCCGGTCTGCTGCGGCCCTATGCCGGCGAGGTGGAGCGCGAAGGCGCTCTGGCGCTGTCGGACGAAAGACTGGCGCTCGACGGGCACCTGCCGCTGGAGCGCGCGCTCGGCTTCTGGGCGCGGCTCGACGGCAGCGCTCCGCAAGGCGATCCGTTCGGGCTCGCCGACCTTGCCGACGTGCCGGTGCGGTTCCTCTCGACCGGCCAGAAGAAGCGCGCGGTGCTCGCCCGGGTGGCCGGGAGCAACGCGGCGATCTGGCTGCTCGACGAACCGCTCAACGGTCTCGACGCGGAATGGAGCAAGGTGGCGCAAGGCGCGATCGCCGCGCACTGCGCGGCCGGGGGGATCGCGGTGATCGCCTCGCACCAGCCGCTCGCCCTGCCTGATCTGCGGACCATCGCGCTGGCGGAGTTCGCGCCGTGATCGGGCAACTGTGGACGATCTTCCGCCGCGACATCGCGCTGCTGCTGGCGGGGAGCCAGGGGCGCGGCGGGGCGGTCCTGCCGCTGCTGTTCTTCCTGGCGGTGGCGATGCTGTTCCCGTTCGCGGTCGGCCCGGATGCAAAGCTGCTCGCCCGAACCGGGGCTGGGGTGATCTGGGTCGCGGCGCTGCTCGCCTCGATCCTGCCGCTCGACCGGCTGGTCGAGCCCGACGTGGAGGCCGGGTTCTTTGACCAGTGGGCGCTGCGCGGGATCAGCGAGGAGTGGCTCGTCCTGGTGCGGATCGTTGCGCACTGGCTGAGCTTCGGGGTGCCGCTGATGCTCGCCGCGCCGATTTCCGCAGGGCTGTTGTCGCTGGATTCGAACCAGCTAGCGACCATCGAGATCGGCCTGCTTCTCGGCACGCCGGGCCTCGCCGCGATCGGCGTGACCATCGCCGCGCTCACCGCCGGGCTTCGCTCCGGCGCGGCGCTTGGCGGACTGCTGGCGATCCCGCTGACCGTGCCGCTGCTGATCTTCGGCGCGGGCTCGCTCCAGCCCGGGGGCGACGGCGGGCTGCTGCTGCTGGCGGCCGTCAGCCTGGCTGCACTGGCCATCGCCCCGTTCGCCGGAGGCGCGGCGATCCGGGCCGGACGGGAGTGAGGCTACGCGCCCGCCAAGCGCAAATTCATTGCCGCCGGGGTTATTCGACCTTAACTCACGCACCATGACAGCACCGGCCCTCACCCCTGACACCATCGCGCTTATCGGCAACACCCCGCTCGTCCGCCTCGAAGGGCCGAGTGCGGAAGCCGGCTGCGACATCTTCGGCAAGTGCGAATTCGCCAATCCCGGCGCCTCGGTGAAGGACCGCGCGGCGCTGTGGATCGTGCGTGACGCCGAAGAGCGCGGCATCCTCAAGCCGGGCGGCACGATCGTCGAGGGGACGGCCGGCAACACCGGCATCGGCCTCGCGCTCGTCGCCAACGCGCGCGGCTACAAGACCGTGATCGTGATGCCGGAAACCCAGTCGCGGGAGAAGATGGACACGCTCCGGGCGCTGCGTGCGGAGTTGGTCCTGGTACCCGCGGCGCCGTTTTCGAACCCCGGGCACTTCGTCCACACCTCGCGCCGCATCGCCGAGGAGACCGAGGGGGCGATCTGGGCCAACCAGTTCGACAACATCGCCAACCGCCGCGCCCACATCGAAAGCACCGCGCCCGAAATCTGGGAGCAGATGGAGGGCCGGATCGATGGCTTCACCTGCGCCGCAGGTACCGGCGGAACGATCGCGGGGGTCGGGCTGGGTCTCAAGGAATTCGACGAGAAGATCACGATCGCTCTCACCGATCCACATGGTGCAGCGCTCTACAACTACTACGCCAATGGCGAGCTGAAGGCCGAAGGTTCGTCGGTCGCCGAAGGGATCGGGCAGGGCCGGATAACCGCCAACCTCGAAGGCGCGCCGATCGACACCCAGTTCCGCATCTCCGACGAGGAAGGGCTGTACTGGGTTCGCCGCCTGCTTGCCGAGGAAGGCCTGTGCCTGGGCCTGTCGAGCGGGATCAACGTCGCCGGCGCGGTGGCGCTGGGCCAGCAGCTCGGCAAGGGATCGCGGGTGGCGACGATCCTGTGCGACACCGGCTTCCGCTACCTCTCCTCGCTTTACAATGCGGAGTGGCTGAAGGCGAAGGGCCTGCCGGTGTTCCCATGGCTGGAAGGATAGGCTAGAAGACGAGCCGATGGCTTTCTTCGACAAGTCGAAACCGGCCCAGACCGCCGCGGTGCAGAACGCGCTGCAGGCTGGTGGGCTGCCTCCGGGCAACAATGCCGGACTGCGCGACCTGCGCGCGCAGGCCGTGCATCGCCTGCAGATCGGCGCGGTGGGCCTCGCTGCCATGCTGCTGCTGGTCGGTCTCGCCAATATCATCATGGACCGTGCGCAACTGTCGGAAGACGCGGCGAAGAGCACGCCCGCGTCCGCGGCCGCAGCTGCAGCAGCCAGCCCCTCGGCGAGCGAGACCGCCGCCAAGGATCCACTGGTCGACATGGGCGTCGCGCCGGAACTTCCCGTCACCGAAAAGAGCACCCCGGCCGCTCCGGCCGGGCAGTGATCCAATGCGCTTCCTAGTGCTCGCCGCCTTGCTGCTGGCTGGTTGCAGCGCCAAGGCGCCGGTGCCCGCCGAACGTGCCGAGCTGGCGCTGTTTACCAGCCTGCCCATCGTGATGAACGAAACGGGCGGGGTGGCCGAGATGCTGGCCAGCCCCGGCCCGCCGCATTGGGCGAGGACGCTGCTGGAACAGCGCTACAGGCTCGAGCCCGTCGACGCGCTCGATCCCGCGCCCGCCGAGAGGCTGATGGTCATGGCCCAGCCGCGCTCCCTCGCCCCCCAGGAAAACGTGGCGCTCGACACATGGGTGCGCGGTGGCGGGCGGCTGTTGCTGCTGGCCGATCCCATGCTCACCTTCGAGAGCCGTTTTGCCCTCGGCGACAAGCGGCGGCCGCAGGACATGGTCCTCCTTTCGCCGATCCTTTCTCGCTGGGGGCTCGACCTGCGCTTCGACGAGGACCAGCCTGCGGGCGAGCATGACCAGGGCGGCATCCCGGTCAACCTGCCGGGCAGCCTTGCGACGAAACCGGGCGGGTTCGAGTCGCGCTGCACGATCGCGGACGAGGGCCTCACGGCCTCTTGCGAGATCGGGAAAGGTCACGTTTTCATTGTCGCGGACGCGGCCGTTCTCGAACCCGAGGATGACGGGAGCGGGCGGGAAAAGGCACTGGAAACACTGCTGTCACGGGCCTTTCCCGGCTGACACCGCACTGGCTGCGGGAAAGTACGGGAAAAGTCCCGTCCCCAGCGATCTCCAGTCATAGAAAGTCTTGAAAAACAGGCATTTGCTTTGGATGCGTCCGACCATTGGATGCGTCTGTTGCTGGCTCGTCTGGCACGTGAAATCAGGAGGTTATCAACAGCTGGACGCAAATTCCCGCATTTTCCCGCATTTTTCCCTTTTCGCCCGCCAACGGCTGGGATAATGACCGGGTTCATCGGAAACGATTCCTAGTGCCGCACCCGCCGGGGGTGGCCGGATCGCGCGACGGCGCGGTTCGGGCAGGGGAGGTTTGCGTTTCCGAAGCGGGGTGACGAAACGTGGCGGGAGGGCCGAGCAGCTATACGGGGCAGGGCTTTTCGCCGCGGGGCGAAAAGGGCCGCTTCGTCCTGCCCTCCGACTTCCGCTCCGAGGTCAAGGCCTCCTCCGACGGCCAGCGCATCCTCTGCCTCGACAAGCACGAACGCTATCCCTGCCTCGTCGGGTTCGGCCTGTCCCGCGCCGAAGCCTTTGCCGCGCAGCTCGACCGCGAGGAGCAGAACGCGATCGCGCGCGGGCAGGACTACGACCGCGACCTGCGCGCGATGCAGCTCTACGGCTACGTCAAGGTCAGCTTCGACGACAGTGGCCGGTTCATCCTGCCCGAACACATCGCCGGGCTCGGCGGGATCGGCGAGGCGCTGTACTTCCACGGCGGCGGCGCGTTCTTCAGCCTGTGGGACCCCGAAGCGCTTCTGGCGATGGGGCCGGGCTGGGAAGCGGCGCAGGCCAACTGCCGGGCGCTGATGGCCGACGCCGCGGGCGGCAAGCGGGGGCGCAAGTGAGCGCCGCCCAGCACATTCCCGTCCTTCTCGAGGAAGTCGTCGAGGCGCTCGCGCCCGAGGCCGGCGACGTGATCGTCGACGCGACATTCGGCGCAGGCGGCTACACCCGTCGTCTGCTCGACGCGGGCGCGACGGTCCACGCGTTCGACCGCGATCCCGACGCGATCGCGAGCGGACAAGGCTGGGCAGAAACCTGTGGAAATCCTGTGCGTCTGGTGCTGCACCACCGCCGCTTTTCCGAAATGGTGCAGGGACTTGCCGATGCCGGGATCGGGCAAGTGCAGGGAGTGGTCATGGACATCGGGGTCAGCTCGATGCAGCTCGACCAGGCGGCCCGCGGGTTCGCCTTCTCCAGCGATGGTCCGCTCGACATGCGGATGTCGCAGGAAGGGATGAGCGCGGCCGATTTCCTCAACACTGCCGACGAAGCCGAAATCGCCGACGTCCTCTACCGCTACGGCGAGGAACGCCAGTCGCGCCGGATTGCCCGCGCCGTGGTCGCCGCGCGCCCGCTGGAAACCACCGGCCAGTTTGCACACGTCGTGCGCAAGGCGCTCGGCTATCGACCCGGCGCGCCCAAGGACCCGGCGACCCGCAGCTTCCAGGCGGTGCGCATCCACATCAACGGCGAACTCGACGAGCTGCAGCGGGCACTGGCCGCCGCCGAGCTGCTGCTGGCCCCGGGTGGCCGGCTCGTCGTCGTCAGCTTCCACAGCCTTGAAGACCGCATCGTCAAGCAGTTCCTGCGCGAGGCGAGCGGCAGCACCGGTGGCGGTTCGCGCCACCTGCCGCAGCTGGTTGCGAACGAACCCGCGCCGTTCGCCAAGCCCTCGGGCGCAATACGCCCCGGCGCGGACGAGGAATCGCGCAACCCCCGTGCCCGCTCGGCCACCTTGCGCTGGGCGATCCGCACTGCGGCTCCGGCCCGGGCCGAATCGGTGAGGCTCGCGGCATGATACCGGGTCGCCGCCTTCGCTCGATCGGCTGGCTCGCCCTGATCGGGGTGTGCTTCGCGCTCTACATGGTGCTGTCGTTCCGCGTCGGTGCGCTGAAGAGCGAGGTGCGCCTGGCGGAGAACCGCATCATCGCCCTGAAGCGCGACAAGCTGTATCTCGAAACCGAGTTCGAGACCCGTGCCAGCCAGCAGCAGCTGAAGGCGTGGAACGACGTCGAGTTCGGCTACGTCGCGCCCGGTTCGGGCCAGTACGTCGAGAACGAGCGGCAGCTGGCCATGCTCGGAAAGCCGATGGGGCCAGATGCGCCCGCGCCGATCCGCGTCGCTTCGGCTGACGACGCCGTGGTCGCCGCTGCTGCCTTCCCGGCGATGGTCTCCCCGCTGACCGGCAAGCCTCTGGGCGAAGAGGACAAGGACGCCGCTGACGCCAAGCCGGTCGATCACGCCGCCGCGGCCGCCGCGCTCGGCAAGCGGCTCGGCACGGTCGAACGGGACGACGAAAACGAGCGCCCGGCCGCCCCGGCGAAAAAGGAGAAGGCGAAGAAGCCCGTGGAAGAGGCCTCGGCCGCGAGCCATGGTCGCCCCGCCGCCACGGCATCGACGAGCGCGCGCGACACCGCCAAGGCCAGGCCCAAGTCTGCCACCGCAAAGACTGCGGCCAAGGCACCGGCCAAAACCACCCGCGAGGCGCGCCGATGAACGCGCTGACCGCCTCCGCCGCGATCTCGACGGGCCGGGTCCAGCTCGCCAACGTCCGCGAAAAGTCGCTCGTCACCGCCAAGGTGCGGGTGCTCGTCGTTCTGCTGATCTTCCTGCTCGGCGCGACCGCGTTCCTCCTGCGTATCGCCCAGCTGGGCCTGTTCGAGCAGGGCCCGGAGCGCGCTTCGATGGCCGAGGCGCTGCTGCCGCCGCGCGGCGAGATCGTCGACCGCAACGGCGTTCCGCTTGCCCGCGCGTTCCCGGCTTATGCCCTGTGGTTCAATCCCAAGGTGTTCGGCGAAGGCGGCGCGCCGCTGGTCAAGACGCCCGACGAAGTCGCCGACGCGCTGGTCGGCATCTTCCCCGACATGGACCGCGCCGACGTCCTGCGGCGGCTGAAGTCCGACAAGCCCAGCTACCTGCGCCGACGCCTGCTGCCCGAAGAGGCCAACAAGATCCATGCGCTGGGTGAGCCGGCGCTGGAGTTCCCCCGCGAGAACCAGCGCTATTACCCGCAAGGCTCGCTGGCCGCGCAGGTGCTCGGCTACGTCGACAGTGAAGGCGTGGGTCACGTCGGGATGGAGCAGGTTCTCGACAAGCGGCTCAACGATCCTGCGCTTCGCGGAGAGCCGGCGGTGCTGGCGCTCGACATGCGGGTGCAGGGCGCGCTCGAGGACGAGCTTTACAAGGGCATGCTCGACAGCAACGCCAAGGGCGCGGCGGGGATCGTGCTCGATGTCGATACCGGCGAAGTCGTTGCGCTCGCCTCGTTGCCGACGTTCAATCCGAACCGTTCGGACCAGGCGCTGAACGATCTCGTGTTCAACCGGGTGACCAATCAGGTCTACGAGCTCGGTTCGACCTTCAAGCCGATCACGGTCGCCGCTGCCATCGACGCGGGCGTCGTGACCGACATGGCCAAGCGCTATCAATCGAACGTGCCGCTCCAGATCGGCGGCTTCCAGATCCACGACAGCCACAGCTTTGGCGCATCGCTCAACGTGCCCGAGGCGCTGATCCACTCGTCCAACATCGTCACCGCGCAGATCGCCGACCAGCTCGGCGGGCAGCGGCTCAAGCAGACCATGCAGTCGCTGGGCATGAACGAGCGCCCGTTCATCGAATTGCCGGCGCGCGGCTTCCCGCTGTGGCCGCGCAATGCCGAGGGCAAGAACGAGTGGGCGCGGATCACGACGATGACCGTCAGCTATGGCCACGGCATCGCCGTCACCCCGCTGCACCTGGCCGCCGCCTATGCCGCGCTGGTGAACGGCGGGATCTGGCGTCCGGCGACGCTGTTCAGGGTCGATCCAGGTCACGTTGCCGAGGGGCGCCGCGTGTTTTCGGCCTCGACCAGCGCGCGGATGCGCCAGCTCCTGCGGATGATCGTGGTCGACGGGACCGGCCGCAGCGCCAACGCGCCGGGCTTCCGCATCGGCGGCAAGACCGGCTCGGCCGAGAAGCCGGGCGCGAACGGCGGCGCCTATAACAAGACTTCGCTGGTCTCGACGTTCGCCGCCGCGTTCCCGATGGACAAGCCCCGCTACGTCGTCATCGCCATGCTCGACGAGCCGCAGGGCACGCAGGCGACCTCGTTCCAGCGCACGGCCGCGTACAACGCCGCCCCGATCGTCGGCCGCGTCGTCCCGCGGATCGGCCCGCTGCTGGGGATCATGCCGGACGACGCCCGCGACGTGGACATTTCGGACCTCTCGCCGCTGGTGGCGAACGGGGACGGCGAATGAAGCTCGGCCGGATCGCGCAAGCGGCCGGGTTCGATGCCGGCGCGCATGGTGATGCGCAGGTGACCGGCTTTGCCATCGACCATCGCAAGGTCGCGCCGGGCACGGTATTCGGCGCGTTCAAGGGCGCGCGGTTCAACGGAGAGGACTTCATCGGCGCAGCCGTCGCGGCAGGCGCGGTCGCGGTCGTTGCCGCACCAGGGGTGACCGCGCAAGGTGCGGCGCTCATCACCGATCCCGAACCGCGCCGCGCATTTGCGCGGATGGCGGCAGCGTTCTTTACCCCGGTTCCGGAAACCATCGTCGCGGTCACCGGCACGAACGGCAAGACCTCGACGGTCGAGATGTGCCGCCAGCTGTGGCGGATGATGGGCCATCCCGCCGCCTCGATCGGCACGCTCGGCGTGACCACCGCCGACGAAAGCGTCTCCACCGGACTGACCACGCCCGATATCGTGACGTTCCTTTCCAACATGAGCGGGCTCGCCCGCGAGGGCGTGACTCACGTCGCCTACGAGGCGTCGAGCCACGGCCTCTCCCAGTTTCGCAACGAGGGCCTTCGGGTCGCTGCCGGAGCCTTCACCAACCTGTCGCGCGATCATCTCGATTATCATGCGACGATGGAGGAGTATTTCGCTGCGAAAATGCGCCTGTTCGACGAAGTCGTCGCGGATGACGGGGCTGCCGTCATCTGGACGGACGACGAGTGGTCGGACCGCGCAATCGGGCACGCGCGGACGCGGGGGTTACGCGTGCTCACGGTGGGCGAGCAGGGGGACACGATCCGCCTGCTCGCCCGCACCCCCACGCAGCTGGGGCAGACGCTCGAGCTCGAGTTTTCTGGCAAGGCGCGCAAGCTCAACCTCCCGCTGATCGGCGCGTACCAGGCGGCCAACGCGCTCGTCGCGGCCGGCCTCGTCCTGGCAACAGGCGCAGACGAAGGCGCGGTGCTTGATGTGCTTGCCCGCCTCCAGCCGGTGCGCGGGCGGCTCGAGCGCGCGACGATCACTCGTGCCGGCGCGCCCGTCTATGTCGATTACGCACACACGCCGGACGCGATCGAGGCGGCCATCGCCGCGCTGCGGCCGCATCTGACCGGGCGCCTGATCACCGTGCTCGGCGCGGGCGGTGACCGCGACGAGGGCAAGCGGCCGGAGATGGGCCGGGCCGCAGCGGCAGGGTCGGACCTCGTCATCGTCACCGACGACAACCCACGCGGGGAGGACCCGGCGCTGATCCGCAAGGCGGTGCTCGCCGGCTGTCCGGACGCGCGCGAGATCGGGGACCGCCGCGGGGCGATTTCCGCCGCGATTCACGAAGCCGGGCGGGACGACATCGTCCTGATCGCCGGCAAGGGACACGAACAGGGCCAAATCGTCGGGCGGGGGGAGGCGATGCGCGTCTTGCCCTTCGACGACGTCACCGTCGCCCGGGAGGCCGCCGCATGAACGCCATGACCGCTCTGCTTCAGTGGCCCGCAGAGCCGGAGGACGACCTCCCCCTCGCGTTGTGGACGTCCGCCGAGATCGAGGCGGCGACTGGTGGCAAGGCGAACTGCCAGTTCGAGGTCTCGGGCTGCGACATCGACAGCCGCGACGTCCATGAAGGCGACCTGTTTTTTGCGCTCAAGGGCGAGGCCAGCGACGGCCACCGCTTCCTTGACGGCGCGTTCGGCAAAGGCGCGCAGGCTGCGATCGTGGATCGCCCGATCGACCGCCCGCACGTGCTGGTTTCGGATACCTCAAGTGCACTTGAGGATATGGCAAAAGCCTCGCGCGATCGGGCACTTGCCGCCATCATCGGAGTCACTGGTTCAGCCGGTAAGACCGGAGTCAAGGAAGCGCTTTATGCCGCGCTCGACCGCGGGAGCCGGGGTCGCGCGCACCGTTCGGTCAAGAGCTACAACAATCACGTCGGGGTTCCGCTGAGCCTCGCCCGGATGCCCGCACGGACCCGCTTCGGGGTTTTCGAGATGGGTATGAATCACGCCGGCGAACTCGCCGCGCTGACCCGGCTGGTCCGCCCCCACGTCGCCATCGTCACCACCATCGCCCCGGCGCATATCGAGTTCTTCAAGGACGAGAGCGCGATTGCGGACGCCAAGGCGGAAATCTTCGAGGGGCTGGGAGCGCTCGATGGCGGTCCCGGCGGCATCGCCATCATCCCCGCCGACAGTCCGCATTTCGATCGCCTCCGCGCCAAGGCCGAGCAGCACGCCGGCCGGGTCGTCAGCTTCGGCTGGTCGAAGCATGCCGATGTCCGGGTGCTCGACGCCGTGCCCGCGCCGGGCGGCGGTACCCTTGTCACGGCCGACATGGGCGATCGCCGCCTGTGCTACACCATCGCCCAGCCCGGCGAGCACTGGGTGGCGAACAGCCTTTCGGTCATGGCCGCAGTCCGCGCGGTGGGCGGCGATCTTGGCGCAGCGGGCCTCGCGCTTGCCGAGATGGAGGGCCTCGCAGGGCGCGGGGCGCGTCACCAGGTGGCGGCGAAAGGCGGCGACGGAAGCGGCAAGGCGCTGCTGGTCGACGAAAGCTACAACGCCAACCCGGCCTCGATGCGGGCGACGCTGCAGCAGCTCGCCGCCACTCCGGCGCGGGGGCGCGTCGCCATCCTGGGCGCGATGAAGGAACTGGGCGAAAAGGCGGACACCTTTCACGCCGCGCTGGCTGAGCCGATCATCGCGGCGCGGGTCGACCGGGTGATCCTGGTGGGTGCGGAAATGGCCGCGCTGGCCGGTGCGCTGGGGAAAACGCCGCGGGCGCAGCTTGCCCCCGGATTCGCGATGGCGCATGTGGAAAACGCCACCGAAGCCGCCAAATTGCTGGCCGGCGGGGCGGCAGCAGAATGGATCGGGGGCGGCGACGCGGTCCTCGTGAAAGGGTCGAATTCGGTGGGGCTGGGCGCAATCGTCCGCGACCTCGCCGCCAGGGAAGAATGAATGCTCTACCTTCTCGCGCAATGGCTGCAGTTCGAAGGCCTTGCGAACCTCGTGCGCTACCAGACCTTCCGCGCCGGGGCGACCCTGCTGACGGCGCTGGCGATCGGGCTGATCATCGGCCCGCGCTTCATCAACATGCTCAGGGTCCGACAGGGCAAGGGCCAGCCGATCCGCGAGGACGGGCCGCAGTCGCACCTCGCCAAGCGTGGCACGCCGACGATGGGCGGGCTGATGATCCTGACCTCGCTCAGCATTTCGATGTTGCTGTGGACAGACGTGTCGAGCCGCTATGTCTGGGCCTGCATCGTGGTCACGCTGGGTTTTGGCGCGATCGGGTTCCTTGACGACTACGACAAGGTCAAGAAGCGCCACCACGCCGGCATTCCTGGCCGGGTCAGGCTGCTCCTCGAATTCGCGGTGGCGGGCATTGCGGCGTGGCTCGCAGTCGGCGAGACAAACCTGTACGTGCCGTTTTTCAGCAATCTCTACCTGCCGCTCGGACCGTTCTATTACCTGTTCGCGATGTTCGTCATCGTCGGCGCGGGCAATGCGGTGAACCTAACCGACGGGCTCGACGGGCTGGCGACGATGCCGGTGATCATCGCGGCGGGGACCTTCGCGATCATCGCCTACCTGGCGGGCCGCGTCGACTATGCGACCTATCTCGGCATCCCGCACGTGCCGCGCGTGGGTGAGCTGGCGATCTTCTGCGCCGCGATCATGGGCGCGGGCCTCGCCTTCCTGTGGTTCAACGCGCCCCCTGCCGCCGTGTTCATGGGTGATACCGGCAGCCTCGCGCTCGGCGGCGCGCTCGGGGTGATCGCGGTTGCCGCGCATCACGAGATCGTGCTGGCGATCGTCGGCGGGCTGTTCGTGCTGGAGGCGGCCTCGGTCATCATCCAGGTCTTCGTCTACAAGCGCACCGGCAAGCGGGTGTTCCGCATGGCGCCGATCCACCATCACTTCGAGCAATTGGGCTGGAAGGAATCGACCGTGGTGATCCGGTTCTGGATCGTCTCGATCATTCTCGCCCTGCTCGGCCTCGCCACGCTGAAGGTCCGGTGATCGTCTCCCCTGCCTTTGCGGGCAAGCGGTATGCGGTGCTGGGCCTTGCCCGCAGCGGCCTGACGGTGGTCGAGACGCTGCTGGCGAGCGGCGCCGAGGTCACCGCGTGGGACAACCGCGAGGAAGCCCGCGCGCAGGTGGAAGGCCGCGCCGAACTCGCCGATCCGCTGACGATCGACCTAGCCGGTTTCGATGGCGTGGTGGTGTCGCCCGGCGTCCCGCTCAACCGCCACCCGATCGCCGAGGCGGCGCGCAATGCGGGCGTGCCGATCATCGGCGACATCGAACTCTTCGCCCAGGCGCGGGCGAGCCTGCCACAGCATAAGGTCGTTGGCATCACCGGCACCAACGGCAAGTCGACGACGACCGCGCTGGTGCATCATCTGCTCGACGTCGCGGGTGTCCCGAACCGCATGGGGGGAAACATCGGCCTGCCGATCCTGGGGCAGGAGCCGTTGCCTGATGGCGGGGTCTATGTGCTCGAGCTGTCGAGCTACCAGATCGACCTGACGCACAGCCTCGATTGCGATGTGGCCGTGCTGCTCAACATCACGCCCGACCACCTCGATCGCTACGACGGTTTCGAAGGCTACGTCGCGTCGAAAGCGCGGTTGTTCGGAATGCAGGGCTTCGGCCGGATCGTTATCGTCGACTACCACGCCGAGATGGACCTCGACGCGCTGCGCTTCGCCCCCGATGCGCAGCCGGTGCAGTTTCTTCAAGGCGTCGATTTGCCCGGTAACCAGGCCGAGTGGCCTTCGCTGCAAGGACCGCATAACCTCGCGAATACGCAGGCAGCGGTCGGCGCGGTTCGTGCGCTCGGGTTGGACGACGCGGTGATCGAGGCGGGTCTCAAGACCTTCAAGGGCCTGCCCCATCGTATGGAGCGGATCGCCGAGCACGACGGCGTCCTCTACGTCAACGACAGCAAGGCTACCAATCCGGCGTCCACAGCCCCCGCGCTCGCCGCGTACCCTCGCGTCCACTGGATCGTCGGCGGGCTGCCCAAGGGCGACGACCTCGACGAATGCGCCCCGCACTTCGGCCATGTCGTCGCGGCCTACACGATTGGGGAGGCCGGGCCGCGCTTTGCCCAGATCCTCGATCCGCTGATGCCCGTCACCCGCAGCGAGATGCTGTGCGAGGCAGTGCGCCATGCGATGGAGGCGGCCAAGCCCGGCGAGGTGGTGATGCTTTCGCCTGCCTGTGCGAGCTTCGACCAGTTCCGTGATTTCGAGGCGCGGGGGGATACCTTCCGCGATTGCGTGAATGCCCTGATCGGTGAGGACGCGTCAGCATGAGCACGACCACGCCGACCCGGATGATTGCGACCCAGACCCGCGAGGGCGGGGTCCGTGTCGTCGGCCAGGGCAACCGCTTCCGCCGCAGCCGCCGCTCCGAACTGCTCGTGTGGTGGCGCGAGATCGACCGGGTGCTGCTCGCGCTGATCCTCGCGCTGGTCGCGATCGGCATTGTCGCGGTCGCCGCGGGTTCCCCGGCGAGCGCGCACCGCCTGTCGAAGGCGGACAAGGTCCTGCCTGATCTCTACTTCTTCTGGCTCCACTTGCGCTGGCTGGCGGTCGGCTTTGTGGCAATGTTTGCAGCATCGTTCCTGCCCAAGGAGACGGCCAGGCGCACCGCGATCCTGCTTGCCGCGGCGATGGTCGTGGCGCTGCTGCTGGTGCCTCTGGTCGGCAGCGAGGTGAAAGGCGCGCGGCGCTGGTTGTGGATCGGGTTCTCGCTCCAGCCATCCGAATTCCTCAAGCCCGGCTTTGCGATCGCCATCGCGTGGATCCTGTCCTGGCGGGTGCGCGATCCCAAGCTGCCGGTGATCCCGCTGTCGGCCGGGCTGCTCTGTCTGGTCGCGGCGCTGCTGATGATGCAGCCGGACTTCGGCTCGACGATGCTGTTCGGCGGGGTGTGGTTCGTGCTGGTGCTGCTGTCGGGCCTGTCGATCAACCGCGTGCTGATGGCGATGGGCGGGATCATCGTGTTCGTGATCGCGGCCTATTTCCTCTATCCCAACGCAACTCACCGCATCGACAGCTTCCTTAACGGCGGGACCGAGTTCGACCAGGTCGACCTCGCCATGCGGACCCTGCTCAACGGCGGGTGGAGCGGGGCGGGGCTGTGGCTCGGCACCCGCAAGATGGCGCTGCCCGAGGCGCATACCGATTATATCTTTTCGGTCGTTGGCGAGGAGTTCGGGCTGTGGGTCTGCGCGGTGATCGTGCTGATCTACTGCGCGATCGTGGTCCGGGTGATGATGCGCCTGCTCGATGAAGAGGACCTCTTTACCGTGCTGGCGACTGCCGGTCTGACCGCGCAGCTGGCCGGACAGGCCTTCATCAACATCGCGGTCAACCTCCAGCTGTTCCCGTCGAAGGGCATGACTTTGCCGCTGATCTCCTACGGCGGCTCGTCGACCATTGCGCTGCTGCTGGGTGTTGGATTCCTCCTCGCGATCACTCGACGCAACCCCTATCTGACCCGCGAGTCCTTCCTGCCGGAGTTGCCGCGGCGATGAGCGTGTCCCGTCACTATGTCCTCGCCGCGGGCGGCACCGGGGGGCACCTGCTCCCGGCTTTCGCGCTGGCGATCGAGCTGGAGAAACGCGGTCACCACGTCGCCTTGGTCACCGACGAGCGCGGCGCGAAGATCCCCGGCAAGCCGGCGAGCCTGACGGCGCATGTCCTGCCCGCCGGGCGCATCGGCAAGAACCCGCTGGTCCTGCTCAAGGGCCTCAAGGCGATCTGGGAGGGGCGGCGCATGGCGCTTCGCCTGTTCGAAAGCTTCGAGCCGACCGCGGTGATCGGCTTCGGCGGCTATCCCGCACTGCCCGCGCTGCTCGCCGCGCAGAAGGCGGGCATTCCGAGCCTGATCCACGAACAGAACGCGGTGCTGGGCCGGGTCAACCGCTTCCTGGCGCCCCGCGTTAATGCGATTGCCACGTCATACGGCCAGGTCGACCGGCTCGACCCGAAGCTGGCGAACAAGGTCCACCTCGTCGGCAACCCGGTGCGCCCGGAAGTCCTCGCGCTGCGGGACCAGCCGTTCCCGGCGTTTGCCGAAGACGGCCTGTTTCGTGTGCTGGTGACCGGCGGCAGCCAGGGCGCAGGCATCCTGTCGGAGGTCGTGCCCGACGGGCTCGCCATGCTCCCGCCGAACCTGCGCCACCGGCTGCAGGTCACCCAGCAATGCCGGCCCGAGGACCTCGAGGCAGTCCGTGCCCGCTACGCCGGGCACGAGATCCCGGCCGAGCTCGGCACCTATTTCGAAGACATGGCGGAGAAGCTCGCCGACGCGCATCTGTTCATCGGGCGCGCCGGGGCCTCGACCATTGCCGAACTGACCGCGGCGGGTCGCCCGGCGATCCTCGTGCCGCTCCCGATCGCCACCGACGACCACCAGGCCGCCAACACCCGCGAGATGGTCGCCGCCGGCGGGGCCCGGGCGATCCGCCAGACCGGATTCACCGCCAAGGAACTCGCCAAGCAGATCCAGGCGATGGCCATGCGCCCAGATACGCTCGCCAACGCCGCGCACGGGGCGTGGAATTGCGGGCTACCCAACGCGGTAACCGACCTGGCCGACCTCGTCGAAAGCTTCGGCGCTTCGCCGCTGATGGATGTGATCCGGGTCGGCAGCGAAACACCGGCCGCGCAGGGGCGCGAGGCGCTGGCGATGGAGACGATACGGTGAAAGGCGTCGCCACCGACATCGGGACGATCCACTTCGTCGGCATCGGCGGGATCGGCATGTCCGGCATTGCCGAGGTCATGCACAACATGGGCTATTCGGTGCAGGGGTCCGACATGGCGGAGAGCTATGTCGTTGAAGGCCTGCGCAAGCGCGGGATCAAGGTCGCGATCGGGCAGAAGGCCGAAAACGTCGACGGGGTTTCGGTGGTTGTTACCTCGACCGCGGTGAAGCGCGACAATCCCGAAGTCGTCGCGGCGCTCGAACATCGCATTCCCGTCGTCCGCCGGGCGGAGATGCTGGCCGAGCTGATGCGGCTCAAGAACACGGTCGCGGTGGCCGGGACGCACGGCAAGACCACGACGACCAGCATGATCGCCGCGCTGCTCGACGCGGGCGGGATCGATCCGACCGTGATCAACGGCGGGATCATCAACTCCTACGGCTCCAACGCGCGGCTCGGCGACAGTGACTGGATGGTGGTCGAGGCCGACGAGAGCGACGGTTCGTTCCTGCGGCTCGACGGCACGCTGGCGGTGGTCACCAACATCGACCCCGAGCACCTCGACCACTACGGCTCTTTCGACCGGGTGAAGGCGGCCTTCGTCGAATTCATCGAGAACGTGCCGTTCTATGGCGCGGCGATGCTGTGTATCGACCATCCCGAAGTCCAGGCGATCATCCCCAAGGTTCGCGACCGTCGGGTTATCACCTATGGCTTTTCCGCCCAGGCCGACATTCGCGGCGAAGACGTGACTCCGATCCCCGGCGGCAACCGCTTCGACGTGGCGCTGCGCCAGCGCGACGGCTCCTTCCGCCGGATCGAGGGCATCGAGCTGCCGATGCCCGGTCGCCACAACGTCCAGAACGCGCTCGCCGCGGTGGCCGTGGCGGTCGAGATGGGTTGCTCCGACGATTGCATTCGCGGCGGCTTCGCCAAGTTCGGCGGGGTCAAGCGGCGCTTCACCAAGGTCGGCGAAGTGGGCGGCGCCACCGTGATCGACGATTACGGCCACCACCCGGTCGAAATCCGCGCGGTACTCGCGGCGGCCCGAGAGGGTGTTAAGGGCCGGGTCATCGCCGTCGTCCAGCCGCACCGTTTCACCCGGCTTCGCGACCACATGGAAGACTTCCAGGGCGCCTTCAATGACGCCGACGTGGTTTATGCGGCGCCGGTCTATCCCGCCGGCGAGCAGCCGATCGAGGGCGTGGACAGCGCCGCGATGGTCGAGGGCGTCAAGGCCCGCGGTCACCGCGCGGCGTTCACGATTGCCGGGCCCGAAGCCCTGGCCGAGGAGCTGGCCCGCACGATCCAGCCGGGTGACATGATCGTCTGCCTCGGCGCGGGCGATATCACGAAGTGGGCGGCTGGCCTCGCCGACGCCATTGCGGCGCAGGGAGCGCGGGCGGCGTGATGGCCGATACGCTCCCAAAGGTTTCAGGCAAGCTGACGGAGAACGCCCCGTTGGCCCCGCTCGTCTGGTTCAAGTCGGGCGGCGCGGCGGAGTGGCTGTTCGAGCCGAAGGACCTGGCCGACCTGCAGGCGTTCCTGCGCGATCTCGACGCGCAAGTGCCGGTCATGGCACTTGGGCTGGGGTCGAACATGATCGTGCGCGATGGCGGCGTTGCCGGCGTCGTGGTGCGCCTCGGCAAGGCTTTTGCGAAGGTCACCGCGGCCGACGACCTGACGCTCGACTGCGGCGGCGGGGCGAGCGGGATCCTCGTCTCCTCGACCGCGCGTGACAAAGGCATCGCCGGTCTCGAATTCCTGCGCTCGATCCCCGGCACGGTCGGCGGATTCGTGCGGATGAACGGCGGAGCCTATGGCGGCGAGGTCAAGGACATCCTGATCGACTGCGACGTGGTGCTGCGTTCGGGCGAGCTGGTGACTCTCCCCGCCAACGACCTGAACTACACTTACCGGCACTCTGACCTTCCGGAAGGCGCGATTGTCGTCGCCGCACGGTTCCGCGGCCAGTCCGGCGAGCCGGCAGCGATCCAGGCCGAGATGGACCGCATCTCCGCCAGCCGCGAAGCGAGCCAGCCACTGCGTTCGAAGACGGGGGGGAGCACCTTCAAGAATCCGCCCGGCCACAAGGCGTGGGAGCTGGTCGACCGGGCCGGGTGCCGGGGCCTCCAGCTGGGCGGGGCGCAGGTCAGCGAAAAACACACCAACTTCCTCATCAACACCGGCGAGGCCACCAGCGCCGAGATCGAGGCGCTGGGTGAGGAAGTGCGCCGGCGGGTGCGCGAAAATTCCGGCGTCGAGCTGGAATGGGAAATCCAGAGGGTCGGAAACAAGTGAGCTTGCCCAAACTCCACGTCGCGGTCCTGATGGGCGGTTGGTCCAGCGAGCGGCCGGTCAGCCTGATGAGCGGCGAGGGCGTCGCCAAGGCGCTCGAGGAGCGCGGGCACCGCGTGACCCGGATCGACATGGGCCGCGACGTTGCCCTGCGCCTGGCCGAGGCCAAGCCCGACGTCGTGTTCAACGCGCTCCACGGCACGCCGGGAGAGGACGGCACGGTGCAGGGGATGATGGACCTGATGGGCCTGACCTACACCCACTCCGGCCTCGCCACGTCGGTCATCGCCATCGACAAGGAGCTGACCAAGCAGGCGCTCGTCCCCCACGGGATTCCGATGCCCGGCGGGCGGATCGTCGAATGCGAGGAACTTTACGCCCGCGATCCGCTGGCGCGGCCCTATGTCCTGAAGCCGGTCAACGAAGGCTCGTCGGTCGGCGTCGCCATCGTCACCGCGGACGGCAACATGGGCAACCCGATTCTCCGCGAGGCGCGCGGGCCGTGGCAGGAATTCGACCGCCTGCTGGCCGAACCGTTCATCCGCGGGCGCGAACTGACCACGGCGGTGATCGGCGAAAAGGCGCTGATGGTCACCGAGCTGCGCCCCAAGTCCGGCTTCTACGACTTCGACGCCAAGTACACCGACGGGATGACCGACCACATCTGCCCGGCCGAAATCCCTGACGAGATCACCGAGGCGTGCAAGGACATCGCGCTGCGGGCCCACAAGCTGCTCGGCTGCAAGGGCACCAGCCGCTCGGACTTCCGCTGGGATGACGAGCGCGGGGTGGAGGGGCTGTTCCTGCTCGAGGTCAACACCCAGCCGGGCATGACCCCGCTTAGCCTGGTGCCCGAACAGGCGCGGCACATGGGAATGAGCTACGCCGACCTCGTCGAAGCAATCGTCGAGGACGCGCTCAAGCAGTCGGCAGGGGAAGGCTGATGGCCCAGACGATCAGGCGGGGCGGCAAGGGGGTACGCAAGGCGGCGGCCGCGCGCGGCACCCGCGCCAAGGTGCAGACCGCGAAGAAGACCACCGGCTCGGCGTTCGATTCCTTCATGCGCTGGATGCCCTTCGGCGAGCAGACGCTCTACCGGATCGTGCTGGGAGGCATCTTCGTGATCGCCGGCGGCGTGGCGTGGGTCGTCGCCAGCGCCGCGGGCGTGCCCGACATGGCGGCGCAGAAGGTCGCGCAGGTGTCTTCCACCGCAGGCTTCCGGTTCGACCATGTCCAGCTGCGCGGCGTGCAGCGGATGAACGAGCTCCAGGTCTATGACCAAGTGCTCGGTGACCAGCAGCGCGCCTGGACCGAGGTCGACGTCGCGGCGATGCGCGACCGGCTGATGCAGCTGTCGTGGGTCAAGGACGCCCGCGTCGCCCGCCAGCTTCCCGACACGCTGGTCATCGATATCGTCGAGCGCACTCCCCGAGCGGTGCTGCGCAAGGGCGATCAGCTGGTCTTGATCGACGAAACCGGGGCCGAGCTGGAGCGGGTGAAGGAAGCGCGCGGCCGCGGGCTGCTCCAGCTCTCCGGCAACGGCGCGGGCGGGCAGATCGCCGAGCTCGACGCGCTGCTGGAAGCCGCCCCCGCGATCAAGCCGCAGGTGGCCGAGGCCGAATGGGTCGGCAACCGCCGCTGGAACCTCACCTTCAAATCGGGCCAGGTGCTGGCGCTGCCCGAGGGCGAGGATACCTCGAGCAAGGCGCTGCTCGAATTCGCGCGGATGGACGGGGTCAACCGGCTGCTCGGCGGCAAGGTCGCCTACATCGACATGCGCTCGCCCGAGCGAACCTACCTGCGCGTGCCCGGCCATGCCGAGGAGGCTGCCGCCGAAAAGGCCGCCGCAGCGGCCGCCAAGGCGCGGGCCAAGGCCAACGCCGCGGCCACCAAGGCCAAGGAAAACTGATGGCAGCGCCGCGCATCGCCAAGGTCTTCGCCGCCGTCAACATCGGCTCGTTCCGCGTCTCCGCGATGATCGCGGGGCTGACCGAGACCGGCGAAATGGTCGTGCTCGGCTCCGGCCACCGCGCCGCGCAGGGTATCAAGCGCGGCTATGTCACCGACATGGCCGCCGCCACCCATTCGGTCCGCGACGCGATCGAGCGGGCCGAGAAGATGGCCAACGTCGGCGTTTCGCGGGTGTGGATCGGCTGCGCCGGCGCCGGGCTCGCCAGCACGACCAGCCGGGTCGAGGTCGACATCGGCGGGCGGCGGATCGAACAGGACGATATCGAGCATCTGCTAGTCGCCGGGCGACAGGTGATCCAGCCCGACGGGCGGATGGTCCTCCACGCGCAGCCCGCACACTACACGCTCGACGGGGCGCACGGCGTGCCCAACCCCAAGGGGCTTCATGCCGAGCGGCTGGCGGTCGATATCCACGTGATGCTGGCCGATGGCGCGCCGGTTCGGAACCTGACCGAGGCGGTCCAGAACGCGCACCTCCAGGTCGAGGCGGTGGTCGGCTCGCCGATCGCCGCGGGCCACGCCTGCCTGACTCCCGAAGAGCGCGAGTTGGGCGTCGCGCTGATCGAGTTCGGCGGCGAGGTGACCACGGTCTCGGTCTATGCGGGCGGGATGCTGCTTGGCCTGCACGTGATCCCGTTCGGATCGGGCGACATCACCGACGCGATCACCACCGCTTTCGGCATCCGCCGCTACCAGGCCGAACGGCTCAAGTGCGTTTCCGGCTCGGCGATCGCCAGCCCCGCGGACCACCGCGAGATGATCCCGGTCAATGCGCCGAGCGATCCCGACGGGGCCGGGCCGACCGCGCGCCATGCCGATGAGGCCAACCGGATTCCGCGCGCCGAGCTGGTTTCGGTCATCACCCAGCAGCTCGCCCAGTTCACCGATGGCGTGAGCAAGGCACTCAAATCGCTGGGGTTCACCGGGCAGCGCGGGCAGCAGATCGTGCTGACCGGGGGCGGCGCGGAGCTTGCCGGCCTGGCCGACTATGCCCAGGCCGCGCTGGGCCGGCCGGTGCGGATCGGCAAGCCGCCGACGATGACCGGCCTTCCAGAAGGGCACGCCGTGCCCGGATTCTCGACGCTGGCCGGCCTGGTGCTGTACGCTGCGGCGGACCCGGTCGACATCCGCTCGTTCCGCGGGAGCGGACAGGACGTGATCAGTGCCGGCCCCTTTCGCCTCGTCCGCCAGGTCTTCACCGCGCTCAAGGAATACTTTTGAGGTGCCGGAAACCGCCCGCCCATCCCGCCGGATCGGCGCAAACCGTGCGAAATTACGGGCTCACGGCTGTGGAAAAGCCGGGATTCCCTATGCATGGCTGATTCCAGTTGTGCCACAAAGACGTCACGTATCCATTCCTGAATTCGAGGCTCCTGGGAGATCGGCATGAGCATCAACATCGGACCCCCGGCTATCGACGAGCTGCGGCCCCGGATTACCGTGATCGGCGTCGGCGGCGCGGGTGGCAACGCCATCGCCAACATGATCAACGCCCAGATCGAGGGCGTCGATTTCGTCGTCGCCAACACCGATGCGCAGGCGCTCAACAACGCGATTGCGGAGCACCGCATCCAGCTTGGCCCGGACATTACCCAGGGCCTCGGCGCGGGTTCGCGGCCCGAGGTCGGCCGCGCCGCCGCGGAAGAGACGCTGGCCGAGATCGACCGCGCGCTTGACGGCGTCCACATGTGCTTCATCGCCGCCGGCATGGGTGGCGGCACCGGCACCGGCGCGGCTCCGGTCATCGCCAAGGCGGCGCGCGAGAAGGGCGTGCTCACGGTTGGCGTCGTCACCAAGCCGTTCCTGTTCGAGGGCACCCGCCGGATGCGTTCGGCCGAAGCCGGGATCGAGGAGCTGCAGAAGCACGTCGACACCCTGATCGTCATCCCGAACCAGAACCTGTTCCTCGTCGCCAAGGCGGAAACCACCTTCAAGGAAGCGTTCCAGCTGGCCGACGAGGTGCTCCAGCAGGGCGTCCGCTCGATCACCGACCTCATGGTCATGCCGGGCCTCATCAACCTCGACTTTGCCGACGTCCGCTCGGTCATGGGCGAGATGGGCAAGGCGATGATGGGCACCGGCGAGGGCAGCGGCGAGAACCGTGCGCTCGAAGCCGCCGAACGTGCCATCGCCAACCCGCTGCTCGACGGCGTGTCGATGCAGGGCGCCAAGGGCGTGATCATCTCGATCATCGGCGGCGAGGACATGAAGCTGCTTGAGGTCGACGAGGCCGCGAACCACATCCGCGAATTGGTCGATCCCAACGCCAACATCATCTGGGGTTCGGCCTTCAACCCCGACCTCGACGGCAAGATCCGCGTTTCGGTGGTCGCCACCGGCATCGAGCAGAGCGCCGAGCAGGCCGTGCAGGCGCAGCGTCCGTTCAGCCTTGCCGGCGCGTCGCGTGGGCCGTCGTTCCCTGGCGTCGCCACCCCGGCTGTGCCCGTGTCGACACCCGAACCCGTCGCCTCCGCACCCGAGCCTGAGCCGGCTCCCGCGCCCGAGGTTTCGTGGAGCGAACCCGGCAGCGGCGGCATGCAGCCGCCGGCGGATGCAACCGAGCATGCCGTGGTCGGCGAAGGCCATGGCTTCGCGCAGCCGTCCGCCGAAGACGACGAGCCGCTCGATCTTGACTTCGAGCTGACCGAGGAAGCCCCTGCGGAAGAGCCGGTCGCCAGCACCCCGCCGGCAACCCCGGCGCAGGACGAGCTCCTGCTCGATGCCGATCGCCTGCAACAGGACGATGCCCCGGTCATGCCGCGCTTCTCGCGCACCGAGACCCCGGCCGCGCCGTCGGCTCCGGCCCGGCAGCCGGGTGGCAGCACGCTGTTCGAGCGGATGGCCAACCTCTCGCGTGGCAACCGCTCCGCGGAAGAGGACGACGACGAGGGCGGCGACGGCAATGCGCTCAACATTCCGCGTTTCCTCGGCCGCCAGAACAACCAGTAATCCGACGCAGCCCGCCGTGCATCGTGCACGGCGGGCCGTTGCCGCAGCTTAAGAGTGCAAGCGCTATGAGTGCGGCCATGAGAACGGGTCTTCTCGCCGCGCGCGGCCTTCGCCGCGGGGCGCTGCTGCTGGCGGCGTGCAGTTCGGCTGTCCTCGCTGCCCAGGATGGCGGCGATCTCGAACCGCAGTCGGTGTCGCGGCCCGTTGTCCAGCCTATCGGCAACACCGCCTCGGCCCGGCTCAACCAGGCCCTGCTACGGCTGGCCGATAATCCGCAGGACCTCGATTCGCTGATCGTCGCATCCGACGCGGCGCTCGAACTGGGCGACGTCGAGGCTGCGGTCGGTTTTCTGACCCGTGCCGATGCGGTTTCGCCCGGCAATGCGCGGGTCAAGGCGGCGATCGGCGCGGCGCTCGTGCAGAACGAGAACCCCTACGACGCGATTCCCTATTTCGACCAGGCCGAAGCCGCCGGTGCCGATCTCGTCTCGACCGCGGCGGACCGGGCACTGGCGTTCGATATGGTCGGCGACCAGGCTTCGGCGCAGGTCTATTACAAGCTGGCGATGGACAAGGCGCCGAGCGACGAGATCCGCCGGCGCTACGCCGTCAGCCTTGCTGTCAGCGGCGACCGGCGACTGGCCGAAGCGGTGCTCAGCCCGCTGATCCAGCGGCAGGACCCGGCGGCATGGCGCGCGCGCACTTTCGTGCTGGCGATTACCGGCGCGGACGACGAGGCTTCGGCCATCGCCTACCAGATGATGCCGAAGGACCTGGCCGACGGGATCACGCCGTACTTGCGCTACATGCCCCGGCTGACCCCGGCCCAGCAGGTTGCCGCCGCCAATTTCGGCAAGTTCCCCCGCGCCGCCGACATCGGCCGCGACGATCCGCGCGCCGCCCAATTCGCCGCCGCCCCGCCGCGCCACCTGCCGATGGCCGACGCCGGTCTCGTACCCAAGGGCGAGCCGCTCGGGCCGAAGGACGCAGGCAAGAAGGGCAAGGCGAAGGGCAAGGAGAAGGTCCGCGTGGCCGCCGCGCCTTCGTCGATACCGACGCCTGGTCCATCGGGCTTCGTTCGCCGCCGTCCGGGAAGCGTCGATGAACCGCCGGTCCAGGCCGCCGCCGCCCCGCCGCCACCGACCTTGCGCCCCGCGCCCGCGCCGGCCCCCAAGCTTGCACCCGCGCCGGTATCTGCACCCGCGCCAGCCCCGGCGACCGCGCCCCAGCCAAAGCCCGTGCCCGCCTCGATCGCGCCGCCGACCCCCGCCCCCAAGCCTGCCGCCGCCCCGGCGCCCGGTCCCGGCTTTTCTAGCGTTGCGGTTGGCTCACCGGCTCCGACACCGGTGCCCGCGCCGATCGCGGCAGGACCGAGCTTCGACCTCGCGCAAGTGGGCAAGTCCGCGCCAGCGCCCGCGCCGGCGGTCGTCCTGCCGCCGCCCGCTCCTGCACCTGTACCGGCCCCGGCTTCCGTCCCCGCGCCTAGTTCCGCACCGGCTGCCGCGCCCGCCGGTTTCGGCGCAGTTTTCGGCGACTTTCGTCCGCCTGCGGAGGAGCAGTCGTCCTCGGTCGGAGCGGTCGATATCACCCGGATCACGCCGGCCAAGCCCAAGCCGGCTCCGGCGCCGGCACCCGTCGTCACCCGCGGCAGCGACGCGCGGGGTGAGCGGCCCGATGCGCCGACCGCCGTCTCGCGCGGGTCCGACAAGGCCGCCAAGGGCAAGGCCAAGGCTCCGCCACCGCCGAGCCATCCCAGCCGCATCTGGGTCCAGGTGCTGACCGGCGGCAACAAGGACCTGCTCCCCGCCGAATGGCGCAAGCTGGTGAAGGAAGCGCCCGAGGCGTTCCGCGGCAAGAAGGCCTATGTCACTCAGTGGCGCAGCAATTTCCGCCTGCTCACCGGGCCCTTCGAAAGCGAAGCGGCTGCGCAGGCCTTCCTCAACCAGATCCGCCGCGGCGGGGTCGAGGGGTTCCTCTGGACCAGCGCCGCCGGGCAGCCGGTGGATGTGCTGGCGGCGGGCAAGTAGGGTGCCCGCACGCGGGTGCATCCACGCTTTTTGCACAGCTTTTGAACAGGCTTGTCGAGTTTCCCCCAAGCCCCTTGCCGGGCACGATTGTCGTTAGCGGTGCGTTACCGCCATGGACGGGCAGGCCAAGGGGAACTGTCCCCGCGGTCAGGAGACCCGACGAGTGATGCGGACCGGCCACGAAGATTCCGAACGTGACGACGCCGCGCCGGTCGACATGCTGGCGCAGCTGTTCGAAGCGCGCGGGTGGCCCTGCGAGTTCGTGTCCGACGAGGAGATCGTCGGCGAGATCCAGGGTTCGTGGGCGAACTACCAGGTCCGCTGCATCTGGCGCAGCGAGGACCATGTCCTTCAGCTGCTCTGCCTGCCCGACATCCGCGTGCCAGACGACAAGCGGCAGTCGGTGTTCGAGATCATGGCCCTGATCAACGAGCAGGTCTGGCTCGGCCATTTCGACATCTGGTCGAATGGTTCGGTGCTGCTCTACCGTCATGCGCTGATGCTCGGCGACGATGGGTTGCTGTCGATCCACCAGGCCCAGACCGCGGTCGAGGCGGCGGTCGACGAATGCGACCGGTTCTATCCCGCGTTCCAGTTCATCCTGTGGGGCGACAAGAGCCCGGCCGATGCGCTCGCCAGCGCGATGGTGGATGCTGCGGGCGAGGCGTGAAAAGTCCCCCTCCCGCTTGCGGGAGGGGCTAGGGGAGGGCATGTCCCTGCCCACAGTTCCGCACCGGAGCAGGCCCACCCCCGACCCTTCCCGCAAGCAGGAGGGGAGTAGGACACGCAATGACCGACCCCACGATCCTCCTTTTCGGCGCCGGCAACATGGGCGGCGCGATGCTGGCCGGCTGGCTCGCCTCGGGCATGGACCCGGCCCGGTTCACCATCGTTGATCCCTTTATCGCCGAAGCGCCCGCCGGGGTGCGGCTGCTGCGCGAACCGCCGCTGGGCGAAGCTTTCGATGTCATCCAGCTCGGCTTCAAGCCGCAGCAGCTGGCCGAAGCCTCGGCGCTGGTCGAACCGCTGGCGGGTGAGGGAACAATGGTGCTGTCGCTTCTTGCCGGGGCGGACCTCGCTACCTTGCGGGAGCGTTTCCCCCGCGCCGCCGGGATCGTCCGCGTCATGCCGAACCTCGCCGTTGCGCTGGGCAAGGCACCGATCGGCCTGGTCGCCGAAGAGCGCGCCGACCGCTCCCTTACTGGTGCGCTCATGGCGCCGCTCGGCCAGGCTGAGTGGCTGTCGGGCGAGGACCGGATGGATCTCGTCACCGCGCTGGCCGGATCCGGTCCGGCGTTCGTCTATCGCTTCATCGACGCGCTCGCCGGCGGGGCTGAACGGCTCGGCTTGCCGCGCGAGCAGGCGGACCGGCTGGCGCTGGCGATGGTCGAAGGCGCCGCTGCCCTCGCCGCTGCCTCGCCGTATTCGCCCGGCGAACTGGCGGACCGGGTGGCCAGCCCCGGCGGGACGACGCGCAAGGGAATGGACGTGCTTGACGCGGGCGGCCGGCTTGATGCGCTGGTCGAGGACACGCTACGCGCCGCACGCGACCGCAGCATCGAGATGACCGAAGAGGCCCGGCGCCGCGGCTGATCCGGACAAGGCTGTTACATCTCGTTACACCGGATTTCCTTGAATATGCCGCGCCGAAGCGCGATATTCCGCACATCCGCCCTATCCCGGGCGGTCACAGGAGTTTGACAAGAGATGGCAAACTGGAACGACCCACAGCCCACCCGCACGGGCTTCGGCGCGTCCCCGCGCCTCGACGGTGTGGCGATGGGCCAGGTCCAGGTGGACCAGGGCCTGCGCCGCCACATGCTGTCGATCTACAACTACATGGCCTCGGGCGTGTTGCTGACGGGCATCGTCTCGCTGCTGACCGCGCAGAGCCCTGCGATGATGCAGCTCATGTTCGGTGGCGGACTCATGACCTGGGTGGTCATGCTGTCGCCTCTCGCGATCGTGCTGGTGATGAGCTTCGGCGCAAACCGCCTGTCGACCGGCGCGCTGCAGGGCCTTTACTGGGCCTACGCGACGCTCATGGGCCTTTCGCTGGCGAGCATCTTCGCCATCTACACCGGCGGGTCGATCGCGAAGATGTTCTTCGCCACCGCCGGCGCGTTCGCGGGCCTCAGCCTCTATGGCTACACCACCAAGCGTGACCTGTCTGCGATGGGCGCGTTCATGGTGATGGGCCTGATCGGCATCATCCTCGCCTCGGTCATCAACCTGTTCTTCAGGTCGACCGGGCTTGAACTGGCCATCAGCGTCCTGGGCGTGCTGATCTTCGCGGGTTTGACCGCGTGGGACACGCAGAAGCTGAAGATGATGTACTACGACGTCCAGGGTAGCGAATTCGCCGGCAAGGCCGTCGTTCTGGGTGCGCTGACCCTGTACCTCGACTTCATCAACATGTTCCTGTTCCTGCTGCGACTGTTCGGCGATCGTCGCTGATCGCAAGGTGCTGAAACCAAAATGAAGTTGCCCGGCAGGTCGAATGACTCGCCGGGCAATTTTCTTTGTGCGGAGTGGGTTTGGGGATTCCTTCAGCCGCGCGAAAGGGGCATAAGGTTAACGACGGCCGCACGAAGATGGTGCGGGCCGGGGGAGCAGTGATGTTCGGTCAGTCTGGTTTTCGCGTCGCCGGCATCGCCGCCGTCGCCGGTTTTCTTGTCCTCGCGGCCTGCGCGCCGAAGCCTGCGCCTCCGCCGCCCCCGCCCCCGCCGCCGCCCAAGGTCGTGACGATCCCGCCGCGTCCGGTCGCGCCCAACGGAGCGGCCGAAACCATGGCCCTGCCGCCGCGCGATGCGTTCGGCGTCCGCCAGACGGTCAATTATCGCCTGACCCCGGCGCAGATGACCTGGAACCTGCGCTCCGCGTTCAACGTCGCCGCGCTCAATTGCCTGGACCCGAAGTACGAGCCGATCGTCGTCGCCTACCGCGTGTTCCTCAAGAACCATTCGAAGAAGCTCAAGGGGACGCAGAAGACGCTCGATACCGAATGGCGCGGCCGCTTCGGCGCGACCTTCCGGGGCGAGCAGGACGCCTACAACACCCAGGTCTACAACTATTTCGCGCTGCCCCCGGTGCTCGCCAACTTCTGCGATGCCTCGCTGGTGATGAGCCAGGAATCGCTGCCCGTGGTTCCGGCGGAGCTCGACGCCTTTGCGGCACGCTGGGTGCCGCAGCTCGAATCGGTCTATGACCAGTTCTTCCTGTCGTACGAGGCATTCCAGCTCTCGGCGGCCCAGTGGGACGCGCAGTACGGGCCGCCGGTCACCGCCGCGCAGCCTGCCGTTGTTCTGCCGACGGTCACCCAGCCCGCCATCGGTCCGGTCACTTACGGGCCGACAACAAACCGCAGGTGAGGTGATTTTTCGACTGGCAACCGCCGGAACCCTGCGCTAAGGGGCGCGCTCCCGACGGGCGATGCCCCTCGGGCGATACTGGAACGGGGCCGTAGCTCAGCTGGGAGAGCGCGTCGTTCGCAATGACGAGGTCAGGGGTTCGATCCCCCTCGGCTCCACCAGTATCCCTTTTGAAACCCCTCTGACCGTTCGCCCTGAGCTTGTCGAAGGGCCGCCTTTTTCTTCTGGCGCTGCCTCGTCCGGCAAAGACAGAACGGTCCTTCGACAAGCCCAGGACGGACGGGTATAGGGGCAGCCCCAGCGTTCGGTTCTTTTTTGTCATGCATTTTCTCGACCAGGCCAAGATTTTCGTGAAGTCCGGGACCGGCGGCCCCGGCGCGGTGTCGTTCCGGCGGGAGAAGTATGTCGAATACGGCGGGCCCGACGGCGGTGACGGCGGCAAGGGCGGCGACATCATTTTTGAAGCGGTGGCCGGGCTCAATACCCTGATCGACTTCCGCTACACCCAGCACTTCAAGGCCCAGCGCGGCATTCCCGGGATGGGCAAGAACCGCACCGGCGCGGCCGGGCGCGACATCGTGATCAAGGTCCCGGTGGGCACCCAGGTGCTCGACGAGGACCGCGAGACCGTGCTCATTGACATGGTCGAGGCCGGCCAGCGCGAGATGTTCCTGCGCGGCGGCGATGGCGGGCGCGGCAACGCCAGCTACAAGAGCAGTACAAACCGCGCGCCGCGGCAGCACGGACCGGGCTGGCCCGGCCAGGAATGCTACGTCTGGCTGCGACTGAAGCTGCTCGCCGACGTCGGGCTGGTCGGGCTGCCCAATGCCGGCAAGTCGACCTTCATCAATCAGATCACCAACACCAAGGCCAAGGTCGGCGACTATGCCTTCACCACGCTGCGCCCGCAGCTGGGCGTGGTGCGGCACAAGGCGCGCGAATTCGTGCTGGCGGACATTCCTGGCCTGATTGCGGGCGCGGCCGAAGGGGCCGGCATCGGCGACCGCTTCCTCGGCCATATCGAGCGGTGCCGGGTGCTGATTCAGCTGGTCGACATCCACGGCACCGACCCGGCCGAGGCGATGAACATCGTCGCCGACGAACTCGAAGCCTATGGCGCAGGGCTGGACGACAAGCCGCGGCTGGTCGCACTCAACAAGATCGACCTCGTCGACAAGGAACTCGTCGAGGCGTTCTCGAAGGAACTGCTGCAGGCCGGGGCGCACGAGGTGTTCCCGATCTCCGGCGCGACCGGCGCGGGGATCGACAAGCTGCTCGACGCGGTGCTCGAACACCTGCCCGCCGCGACCGTCACCGAACGCCCGGCCGGCGAAGTCGAGGATGCGGCCGAAGAGAAGCCCTGGTCGCCGCTAGGCTGAATTGCCGCGACAGCCGCGTCCCCGCGCAGGCGGGGACCTCGTGCCGCTTACGGGCCGCTCGATTGCGGGAGGCCCCCGCCTTCGCGGGGGTGCAGCATTGTAAAGGTGCGCTTGGTCCCGTCGGGGTTGCGCGGGCGCGGCGCAATACCCTAAGCGCCACCCGACATGACCATCGCCCGCCTTGCCGACCTTGCCGTCGCTGCCGAGTGCCCCCGCCTTGTCGTCAAGGTCGGTTCGTCGCTGCTCGTCGGCAAGGATGGTGAGCCGCGTCGCGACTGGCTGGCGCTGCTGGTGGCGGAGATCGCCGCAGCGCGCGCGCGCGGGCAGGAGGTCATCGTGGTGTCCTCGGGCGCGATCGCGCTGGGTGCGCGGCGGCTCGACCTTCCCAAGGGCGGGCGCGGCAGCCTTGCCGATGCGCAGGCGGCGGCCTCGGTCGGGCAGATTGCCTTGGCCGGGCTGTGGGCCGAACTCCTCGCCGGACACGGCCTGACCGCCGCGCAGATCCTCTTGACGCTGGAGGACCTCGAGGAGCGTCGCCGCTATCTCAACGCCACCGCCACGCTCGGCCGCCTGCTGGCAGCGGGCGCGGTGCCGGTGATTAACGAGAACGATTCGGTCGCCACCCACGAAATCCGCTTCGGCGACAACGACCGCCTCGCCGCCCGCGTCGGCCAGGCCGCGCAGGCCAGCGCGGTGCTGCTGCTGTCGGACGTTGCGGGCCTGTACGACCGCAACCCGGCCGAGCCCGGCGCAAAGCTGGTCGAGGTGGTCGAGGGCGTGACCCCGGCGATCCATGCGATGGCGACCGGCGGGTCTTCGTCCGGCCTCGGCTCCGGCGGCATGACCTCCAAGCTGCAAGCGGCAGAGATTGCCGAACTTGCCGGCATTTCGCTGGCGATCATTGACGGGCGGCCGGATTCGCCCATCGGCGCGGCGCTGGGACAGGGCGTCGGCACGCTGTTCCTCCCGCGCGGGCGCAAGCAGGCGCGCAAGGCGTGGCTCGGCGGGCGGCTGCGGCTCAAGGGTTCGGTTTCGGTCGATGCGGGCGCGGTCAAGGCGCTGAAGAAGGGCGGCAGCCTGCTTGCCGCAGGGGTGACCGCGGTCGACGGCACGTTCCAACGCGGAGACGCCATCGCCGTGCTCGGACCGGCCGGCGATACGCTCGGCCACGGCCTTTCGGAATACGACGCGCACGAGTGTCAACGCCTTCGCGGCCACCACAGCCGCGAGCACGAGGCGATTCTCGGCTACGCCCCGCGCAGCGCGCTCGTCCACCGCGACCAGCTGGTCCTGCTCTGATGAAGCCGCACCCGTCGGCCCAGCTGGTCGCCGTGACCGGCGCGACCGGGTTTGTCGGCCAGGCGTTGATAGACCGCCTTCGCCTGCGCGGGCACGAGGTGCGCGCGCTGGCCCGCCGCCCCCAGCCGCAGCGCGAAGGGGTGGAATGGGTCCAGGGCGACCTTGCCGACCGCGCGGCGCTGGCGCGGCTGGTCTCCGGGGTCAGCGCGGTGATCCACGTCGCCGGGGTGGTCAACGCGCCCGACCTTGCCGGGTTCGAGGACGGCAACGTCACCGGGACGCTCAACGTGGTCGAAGAGGCCGTGGCGGCGGGCGTGCCGCGGTTCGTCCACGTCTCGTCGCTCTCGGCCCGCGAGCCGCAACTCTCGGACTACGGCGCGTCGAAGCTTAGAGGCGAAAGGATCGTCATGGCCTCGCCGCTCGACTGGACCATCGTCCGCCCGCCCGCGATCTATGGCCCGCGCGACACCGAAGTGTTCGAACTGGTCAAGCTCGCCCGCAGCGGGTTCGTGCCGTTGCCGCCGCAAGGGCATCTCTCGGTCATCCACGTGGATGACCTCGCCCGGCTGCTGCTCGCGCTGCTGCCGAGCGGCGAGGCGGTGACCCGCAAGGTGTTCGAGCCCGACGACGGCCGCCCGGGCGGGTGGAAGCATTCGGAATTCGCCCGCGCCATCGGCTGGGCGGTCGGGCGGCGCATCTGGCCGGTCCACATGCCGCCATGGATGCTGCGGATGGGCGCACGGCTCGACCGGTTGTTTCGCGGCAAGGGCGCCAAGCTGACCGCCGACCGGGTCGGCTACATGTGCCACCGCGACTGGCGCGCGACCGCTGAAGGCCGGGTGCCGGAAGAGCTGTGGAAACCCAAGGTCCCGACGCGGGAGGGCCTGCGCTCGGCGGTGGACTGGTACCGGATCAACGGCTGGCTGAAATAGGCCTCACTCCTTCGACCGCCGGTAACCCGCCGCCTGCGCCTCAGCCTCGGTGCAGAACAGCTCCTCGGGCCGGGTCTCGTCGTAATACTTCATCCCCGGCAGGTGATAGATCCACGGCCCTGCGCGCCGGCCGGGGCCGCGCACGCTGCGGTTGCCCTTGATCGCGCAGCCCCATTCGTTGCGGACGACCGCAGCGCGTTCGGGTGCGGCCCGCACCGCAGCGGGTTTCTTCGGCTTCGGGGCCGGGTGAGCCAGCCGCCACGCGGCCGGCTGCTCGAACTCCGCCGCCCACAGGCCAAGCGAGAAGCGCCTGGCCCGCGCTTCGGCCTCGCCGGCTTCGTTGTCGTCGGGGAGGGCTACG
This sequence comes from Novosphingobium sp. FW305-C-111, assembly GCF_058783565.1. Lineage (NCBI taxonomy): Bacteria > Pseudomonadati > Pseudomonadota > Alphaproteobacteria > Sphingomonadales > Sphingomonadaceae > Novosphingobium > Novosphingobium sp. FW305-C-111. Next base: position 91,179 of record NZ_JBYSYP010000012.1, on the reverse strand, counting down.
GCGAGGCCGGCACCGACCAACGCCAGCGAGAGGTCCTCGACGCCGTTGCGGCAGCGGGCGTAGGGAACGCCGTCGTCGGCGCTCCGCCCGGTCGCCGTGCAAGTCACCGTGCCGCCCTCAAGCCGCGCGCGCAGCAGTTCGGCCGCGTCCTTGCCGCAAGCCCAGTCGCTTCCGCCGCGCAGGCAGGTCTGGCCAAGCTCCGGCGCGTCGATCCCGGCGAGGTGCAGGCGCGAGCCGGTGAACGCGACGGTATCGCCGTCGATCACGTTCGCGGTGCCGCTGACGACTTGCGCGGCTAGCGGCGCAAGCGGGATCGCGACGAAGGCAAGCAGGGCAAGAAAGCTGGCGCGCATCGCCAGCTCTCTACCCGAGCCATGGGTTACCAAGCCGTTGGCGCGGTGTCAGAAAACCGGATCGTAGCCCGGCGGAAGCTCGCCGGTGTCGTCCTCGCTGCCGGGGACGTGAATGCCGCATTCGGTCTTGTCCCAGCCTTTCCACCGGCCCGAGCGCGGGTCTTCGCCCGGTGCGACCTTGCTGGTGCAGGGGGCGCAGCCGATCGACGGGTAGCCCTGCGCAACCAGCGGGTGAGCCGGAAGGTCGTGGTCGACAAAATAGGCATCGAGCTCGTCCTTCGACCAACTCGCCAGCGGATTGATCTTGAGCCGGCCCTGCGCATCCGAACGATCGATCTCGAAACGCGGCAGGCCCGCGCGGGTGGCGGACTGGAAGCCTTTCCGTCCGGTGATCGACGCGTCGTAGTGCGCCAGTTCCTTCGCCAGCGGGATCACCTTGCGGATCTCGCAGCAGCCATCGGGGTCCCACGACCAGCGCAGGCCGTTCTCGTCCTTGGCGGCGATGACCTCGGCTTCCGGCTGGACCACGACGAGGTTGGTCAGCCCCAGCCGCTCGACCAGGAGGTCGCGGTAGGCAAGCGTCTCGGCAAAGTGCTTGCCGGTTTCGAGGAACAGCACCGGCGTCGCCGGATCGACCTCGGCGACGAGGTGGAGCAGCACCGCGCTCTCCGCGCCGAAACTGGAGACGACCGCGAGCTCGCCCGCGAGCCGGTCGCGGATCACCGAGCGCAGCATGTCCGGCGTGTCGGTGCCGCGGAACAGGTTGTTGAGGCGGATCGCGTCCGCCTCGGTAAAGCGCGGGCCGGTGTCGATCAGATCGATCTTGCGGGCACCCGCCACGGCCTTCGTGCCCACTTCAACCATGGCGTGCCGCCCAGATGGGCGAACGGCCATCGACGGTCTTCTGGTAGACTTCGGGCCAGGTCGCGAAAGCCTTTTCCGCCGCCTCGCGGGTGATCGGCTGACTGGGGGCAAAGCTGTCGAACCCGCAGCGGCGCATGTGGCTGAGCTGGTCGAGCAGGACATCGCCGACCGCGCGCAGTTCACCCGCATAGCCATGCTCGCGCAGGATCCGCGCTGCCGAATAGCCGCGCCCATCGGTGTAGGCGGGGAAGTTCACCTCGACCAGCGCGATCCGGTCGAGGTGCGGCAGTAGCAGGCGCGCATCGTCGCCGGGCTCGATCCTGACGGCGGCGGCGTTGGTCTGGTCGGCAAAGCTGTCGACCGTGACGGCGGGATCGGCAACCGGCTCGTCGTCGCGGAAACGCAGGGTGTTATCCATAGATCGCCTCCTTGAACGGGGCCATGCCGATGCGGCGGTAAGTATCGACGAAGCGTTCGCCGTCGCTGCGCTGGGCGAGATAGACATCGGTTGCCTTCTCGATCGCGTCGACGATCCCGTCCTCGTTGAAACCGGGGCCGGTGATCGTGCCGAGCGAGGTATCGGCGCCTTCCGAGCCGCCGAGCAGCAGCTGGTAGTTCTCCACGCCCTTGCGGTCGACGCCGAGGATGCCGATGTGGCCGGCGTGGTGGTGGCCGCAGGCGTTGATGCAGCCGGAGATCTTGAGCTTGAGCTCGCCGATCTCGCGCTGCCGGCCAAGGTCGGCGAAGCGCTGGCTGATCTTCTGCGCCACCGGAATCGAGCGCGCATTGGCGAGGCTGCAGTAGTCGAGCCCAGGGCAGGCGATGATGTCGCTGATCAGGTCGAGGTTGGCGTCGGCCAGCCCGGCCGCGTCGAGCTTCTGCCAGATCGCGTAGAGATCAGCCTTGCGGACGTGCGGCAGGACGATGTTCTGCGCGTGGGTCACGCGCAGCTCGTCGAACGAGTGGTCGCGGGCGAGGTCAGCCATCAGGCGGATCTGGTCGGCGCTGGCGTCGCCGGGGATCCCGCCGGTTGGCTTGAGGCTGATCGTCACGACCGCATAGCCCGGCGCCTTGTGGGCGTGGACGTTCTGGTCGACCCAAAGCGCGAAGTCGGGATCGGACAGGTCGATCGCGTCCGGCGCGCCGGCTTCGAACGCCGGGTCCTGGAAGAAGCCCTTGATCCGCTCCAGCTCGGCCGGCGGCGGCTCGAGCCCGAGGGTGAGGATGTGGGCGAACTCCTCCTCGACCTGGCGGCGGTATTCGTCCGCGCCGATCTCGTGAACGAGGATCTTGATCCGCGCCTTGTACTTGTTGTCGCGCCGGCCATAGCGGTTGTAGACGCGCAGGCACGCCTCGGCATAGCTGATCATCTGCAGCGGCGGCACGAAGTCGCCGATCACCGGGGCGATCATCGGGGTCCGGCCCATGCCGCCGCCGACGTAGAAGCGGCAGCCCACTTCGCCCGCGTCGTTCTTGACCAGCTGGATGCCGATGTCGTGCAGCTTCATCGCCGCGCGGTCGATTTCCGAACCGATGATCGCGATCTTGAACTTGCGCGGGAGGTAGTCGAACTCCGGATGGAAGGTCGACCACTGGCGCAGCAGCTCGGCATAGGGGCGCGGATCGACCAGTTCATCGGCGGCGGCGCCGGCAAAGTGGTCGGCCGTGGTGTTGCGGATGCAGTTGCCGCTGGTCTGGATGGCGTGCATCCCCACCGAGGCGAGATCAGCGAGAATATCGGGCGCATCTTCCAGCTTGATCCAGTTGTACTGGATGTTCTGGCGCGTGGTGAAGTGGCCATAGCCGCGGTCGTACTTGTCGGCGATGTCGCCCAGCATCCGCATCTGTGCGCTGCTGAGCGTGCCATATGGCACCGCGACGCGCAGCATGTAGGCATGGAGCTGGAGGTAGAGCCCGTTCTTCAGCCGCAGCGGCTTGAACTGGTCCTCGGTGATGTCGCCGGCGAGGCGGCGGGTCACCTGATCGCGGAACTCGGCGACGCGGGCGTCGACCATGGCCTGGTCGTGTTGGTCGTACTGGTACATGTCAGATCACCCAGTTGCCGGCGGCGGGGTCGGCGGGCTTGAGGGTCAGGTCGGGGCGCACCGTGGGGCCCAATACGCGGATGCGGTCCTTGATGTGCGCCGGGCGGACCTTGCCTTCGGCGTCGAGGCTTCCGTCGATCACCTGGAGGTCGGTGACGCGCTGGGTCGCCGCCTGCTGGGCAATCACCGCCTCGACGTGCTCGCCCGGATCGGCGGCATCTTCGACGTGGAGCGACCAGTCGCTCCCCGTCCACCAGACGACAGCGCCCGTGCGCAAGTCGTTGCCAGTCAGAATCTTCATATCGTGCTCCCCAGCGCTTCTTGTATTTGCGCGCGCAGTTCCTGCGGTGCGTCGTCCCGCGCCGTCACCTCGCCGATGACGATGAGCGCGGGGCTTTTGATCCTGTTGCGGCGGACGAGGTCGCCGAGCCCGGCCAGCGGGCCACGCACCAGCCGCATTTCGGGCCGCGCCGCATTCTCGATAACCGCGACCGGCATATCGGGCGCGAGACCATCGGCCATCAGCTTTTCCGCGATCTGGTCCGCCGTGGCGACACCCATGTAGATGACCAGCGTCCGGCCGACCCCGGCAAGGCCGGCCCAGTTCTGCTCTGACAGGCCCTTGCACTGCCCGGCGACGAACGAGACGATCGACGCGTTCTCGCGGTGCGTCAGCGGGATCTGGGTGGCGGCGGCAGCGGCGTTGGCAGCGCTGACGCCAGGGACGACTTCGACCTTCACGCCCGCCGCGCGGCACGCTTCGGCTTCTTCCCCGCCGCGGCCGAAGATGAACGGATCACCGCCCTTGAGGCGGATCACGTCATGTCCGGCGAGCGCCTCGCGGACGAGCAGGGCGTTGATCTCTTCCTGCCGCATGGTGTGCCGGTCACGGCGCTTGGCGACCGAGACAAACCGCGCGCCGGCCGGTGCCATCGCGAGAATCTTCGGATCGACCAGCCCGTCGTGAACCACGACCCTGGCCCCCATCACCAGCCGCGCCGCGCGCAGGGTGAGCAGGTCCGGATCGCCCGGGCCGGCACCGACGAGGTATACCGTGCCGGCAGAGGTGGCAGAGTCGTTCATGGAGGCGCAGATGGCGGTCCTTGGCTCCTGTCACCAGCGAGAATGGTTTGGGGGAGGGCTAGGGGAACTTTAGGCGGGCGGCTTCACTCCGCCCGGCCAGCTCCGCAGGTGCACGTCCTGCTGCGGGAACGGCACCTCCACGCCATGCTCCCGGAACAGCGCCCACAGCGCCCGCAGCACCGACGAGCGGATGTTGCCGATGCCTTCCTCGGGATCGTCGATCCAGCACTGGATCACGAAGTCGATTCCGTTCTGCCCGAGCGCGCCGAGCCATACCGCCGGTGCCGGGACCGAGAGAATGCGTTCGACCGAGCGCGCCGCTTCCAGCATGAGCCGTTCGGCGAGGTCGAGGTCGGTGGTGTAGGCGACGCAGACCGGGACCTGGATCCGCACGTTCTTTGACGAGTACGACCAGTTCTCGACCTGGTTGACCATCAGGTTTTCGTTGGGAATGAGGTACTCGCGCTGGTCGCGGGTGGTTACCGAAACGGCGCGAAGCCCGATCCGCTTCACCTGCCCCATCGTCATGGCGATCCCGTCGTTCACGGCGATCACGTCGCCCGGCTTGATCGAGCGGTCGGCCAGCAGGATGATCCCGGCAAAGAGGTTGCCGACCGTCTTCTGCAGGCCGAACCCGATCGCCAGGCCGAATGCGCCGGTGAACACGGTCAGCGCGGTCAGGCTGATGCCGAGCACGTCGATGCCGATGAGGATCGCCATGGCCCAGATCACGATCGAGGCGATCTTCTCGCCGAGCAACTGCTGCGCCGGGTCGAGACTGTCGATGCGGTTGAACAGTCGCCGCGCAAGCTTGCCGCCGAGCCGGGCCGAGGCGATCACCGCGATGACGACGAGGACGAGGAACAGCCCGCTCCACAGCGAGATGCGGTGGCTGCCAAATTCGAAGCCGATCCGGTCGAGCAGCAGCGCCGTTTCGCGCAGGGAGCGGAGGAGGTCGTTCATTGGCGGCGAGGCCTCACGTCATCACCCCCGCCACGCCGCCAACCCGCGTTCCAGATCGGCGGTGAGGTCCGCCGGATCCTCCAGCCCGATCGACAGCCGCACCGCGAAGCGGTCCGCCTTGTCCATTCCGGCGAGCGGCCAGGCTATCACGCTGCGGTCGTGCGCCGGATCGATCGGCAGCGCGAGGCTTTCGAACCCACCCCACGAATAGCCGATGCCGAAGAGTTCGAGCGCATCGACCATGCGCGCCCGGGCCGCGTTGTCCCCGCCGCGAAACACGAATGAGAGCAGCCCGCAGCCACCCGAAAAGTCACGCTGCCAGATGTCGTGACCCGGCGAACCCGGCAGCATCGGGCACAGCACCTTCGCCACTTCGTCACGCGATTCCAGCCACCTGGCAATCTCAAGTGCACTTGAGGTCTCACGCTCGAGGCGGACTCCCATGGTCCTGAGCCCACGCAGCGCCAGCGCCGCATCGTCGGGCGAGACGACGTGGCCGAGCTGCTGCGCCGACTTGCGCAGCGCCGGATACCACGCGGCGTTCGCGGTGTTCGCGCCCATCATCAGGTCGGAGTGGCCGCCGACATGCTTGGTCAGCGCCTGGATCGCTATGTCTGCGCCGTGCTCGAGCGCTGTGAGGCCCAAGCTCGAGGCCCAGGTGTTGTCGAGCATCACCACCAGCCCGCGCGCCCTCGCGGCGGCGGCCAGCGCGGGGACGTCGCAGACCTCCATGGTCAGGCTGCCCGGCGTCTCCAGCAGCACCGCACGCGTTCGCTCGCCGATCATGCCGGCAAATCCGGCGAGGTCGAGCGGGTCGAAATAGCGGTGCGAGATGCCGAAGTCCTTGAGCCACCCGGTGCCGAGGTTGCGGGTAGGGTCATAGGCATTGTCGCTGATCAGCACCTCGTCGCCGGGCCGCAGAACCGCGATCATCGCGCCGGCGACGGCCGCAACACCCGAAGGATAGAGCACCGTGCCCGCCGCGCCCGGCTCCAGCGCGGTCAGTGCCTCGCACAGTGCCCACTGGGTCGGCGAACCGCGCCGGCCGTAGAAGAACTGTCCGTCCGCGTTGCTGCGCACGCCCGCGCGGAGCGAGGCGACGTCGGGGTAGAGGTGCGTGCTGGCGCGCCAGACCGGCGGATTGACCGTCGCGCCGGGTCGTTCGGGCGTGCCGGTCCATTCCGCTTTGCGCCCCGAGGTGACGAGCCGGGTAGCGGGTGACTGTCCTTCGCCGTCGCTCAAGCCGGAACCCCGGCTTCCTTCGGCGTCGCGGGATCGGCGCCCCACTCGCTCCAGCTGCCGTCATAGAGCGCGCCGGTCTTGCCCAGAAGGTGGAGCGCGAACAGCGGCACGTTGGCGGTCATGCCCGAGCCGCAGCTCGCGGCAACCGGCCGGTCGACATCGACACCCGCAGCCTTGAACGCGGCGGCGAGTTCGTCCGGCGATCTCCATGTGCCATCCGTATTGAACAGGCTGGCGTACGGAACATTGCGTGCGCCCGGGATGTGCCCGCCGGCAAAGCGGTCGGCCGAGCGGGCATCGACCACCTGCTCGGCCCGGCTGTCGAGGTTTGCCAGCATCTGCGCCTTGGATCGGACGTTGCGGTCGTCCTGCCAGACCGTGAAATGACGATGGCGCAGGCCCTCGCGGCCCGAGGCGAGCGGGCGGCCTTCGCTTTTCCACTTTGCCAGCCCGCCATCCAGAATCGCGACATGGTGCGCACCGAACATCGTCAGCATGAACCATGCCCGCGTCGCGCTGTGCAGCGGGCTGTTGTCGTAGAGGACGATGCGGCTGCCGTCACCGAGCCCGAGAGACTGCATCCGGCTGGCAAACTTGGACGCGGGCGGGAGGGTGTTGGGCACGTCGGAGGCGGAGTCGACCAGTTCGGCAAGGTCCATGAACACCGCGCCGGGAATATGCTCCGCCTCATACTCCGCCGCAGCGTCGCGGCCCATGTCGGCGAGGAAATAGGTGGCATCGACGATGCGGAGGTCGCACGCCCCCGTTTCGTTGGCGAGCCAGTCCGTCGAGACGAGCGAATCCATGCGTTTGCGAGCTCCTGCTGGGTACGGCCCGGCGTATCTTCGCGGGTCCGTTAGCCTTGGTTTAGCCCGGTGGTTTCAGGAGTCGAGATGTCGCAATGCGGAAACGGCGGATTTATCCGGCTTTCACGCGGCAACCACGATGGGACGCTGTCCGACCTGCGAATACATCCGCGGACCAAGGTCGAGCCGGAATGGCTGGAGCTTCGCTCGCGCTTCCGGCTCCTGCCCGACCAGGAACGCGCTGTGCGTGACGACCGGGACGCCCGCGCAGGTGCCGGTGCTGCGGAACCGGGCCAGCGGCACGAAGAGCCGCGCATCGCCCCGCTGGATCGGGATGATCGCGGCGAGCGGCAAGCGGATGTCGCCGGTGAGGACCTTGCTTTCGCCCGGCGCGAGCGCGGTGATGCGGTGCAGTTCGGGCATCGGCACGCCGTCCGCGCCCAGCATTTCCGCGTTGGGCACCGAGGCGTGAGCCGACACCATGTCGCCGGCGATGGCGACTTCGGCGATCGGCAGCGAGCCGGTGTTGGCAACTTTCAGGCGGTAGGTCAGCGTCGCGTTGACCAGCGTCGCGCTCATCCGCGTGACTTCGAGGGTCACGGCAAGGCCGGGCTGGCTGGCGGCGAAGGCGGGAGCCGGCAGGGGCTCAGGCGCTGGTGTGGCAACGGGATCGGCAACTGGCACCGCGGCGTCGGCGGCAGGCTCTGGGGCCGGCACGCGCGGACGCACGAACGCGGGCTCGACCGGGGACGCCTCGGCGCGGCGGCGCCAGAGCATCCAGCCGAGGCCGGCAAGCCCCGCGAGGCCAGCGGCGAGCAATGGCCACAGCCACCACAGGGCGTCGCCCTTGTCGTCTTCGATGACCCGCGCGGACGCCTCAGGCGGGGGAGGTGCGGCAGACGTGCTCGGGGCCGATGGGAACAGCGAGCCGCTCGAAGTGGTCGGGACCGCGACCGGGGCAGGCGCGTCGGCGCTCGCTGGCGGCGGCTGCGTTGCCACCGGCGCTGCCGGGCGCGGCTGGGGGAGGGGCTGCGCCTGGCGGCTCGGCGCAGGCGCCGGCTGCGAGGTGGTGCGGGTGGCGGGTGGCGGCGGTGCGACGGTCGGAACCGGCGTCGGTGTCGGAGCGGCGCGCCGGGGGGCGGGCGTGTCGCCGTCGACCGGACCCACGACCGGTGACGAAGTCGGCTTCGGGGGCAGCTTGAAGTCGCGGAAATCGCCGCCGGGCGAAGTCTGGGCGACGGCCGGCACCGACAGGGCGAGCGCCAGCGCCGTCGCCAGCGACGCGGGGTGGGCCCGGAGGAAAATGCACGACCTGTCCATGAAATCTGTCCAAAGGCCCTTGCGGGTCAGGCGCTTGAATAGCGGCTGAACCGGACGGAATCCATCGGCGACTTGCCGCAGGCGTGCGTTGAGGGCAAGGCTTCCCGGCATGACTGACGTAAATCCGCTTCACCTGGGCAAGACCAGCGAACTGCCGACCTCGCCCGACGCCGCCGTGCTCGACTACGTGCCCAACCCGCGTACAGGCAGTCTCTATCTCGTGCGCTTCGCCGCACCGGAATTCACCTCGCTCTGCCCGGTGACGGGCCAGCCCGACTTTGCGCACCTGGTGATCGACTATGCGCCGGGCGAAACGATTGTCGAATCAAAGTCGTTGAAGCTGTTCCTCGGGTCCTTCCGCAACCATGCCGGGTTCCACGAAGACGTCACTGTCGGGATCGGTCAGCGCCTGTTTGACGAGATGAAGCCGCGCTGGATACGCATCGGCGGCTACTGGTATCCGCGCGGCGGTATTCCGATCGACGTGTTCTGGCAGTCGGGCGCGCCCCCACAAGGCCTGTGGGTGCCCGATCAGGGTGTCGCCTCGTACCGCGGGCGCGGATAGCAGCGAAAACACAGGGGCGAGAGGATGGAGGACGACGCACTCAAGGGCCGTGTCGCGCTGGTGACGGGCGCGGCGAGCGGGATGGGCAAGGCGCACGCGGAACGCCTCGCCCGTTCGGGCGCGCACGTGGCGGTGACCGATCTCCACATGGAGTCGGTCGAGCCGGTCGTCGCCGGCATCCTCGCCCGCGGCGGCAACGCGAAGGGCTGGGCGCTCGACGTCTCCGATGGCGCGGCAATCGAACGCGTCGTGGGGGAGGTCGCGGCGCACTGGGGCCGGCTCGACATCCTCGTCAACAACGCCGGCATCTCGCTGTGGAGCCCGATCGACGGCGAAAGCTATGACGGCCAGTGGGGCCGGCTGATGGACGTGCTGGTCACCTCGCACCAGCGCGCGATCCGCGCCGCCCTGCCGCACCTGCGCCGGTCCGACGCCGCCCGCATCGTCAACATCGCCTCGACCGAGGCATTGGGCGGAACCGCCGGAAACAGCGCCTACTCGGCGGCCAAGGCGGCGGTGACGGGGCTGACCCGCACGCTTGCAGTCGAGCTTGGCAAGGAAGGCATCACGGTCAACTGCGTGTGCCCCGGCCCGATCCTCACCGGTATGACCGCGCGCATTCCCGAGGATCAGCAGCAGATCTACGCCCGCCGCCGCACTGCGATGCGCCGCTATGGTCTTCCTGAGGAAGTCGCGCACGTGGTCTGGTCGCTGTGCGTGCCGGACGCGTCCTACATCACCGGCGTGACGATCCCCGTCGATGGCGGGCTGATGGCGCGCAACGCCTGACCGCTGGCGCGGCAGCGCCGCAGGGGCTAGGGCGCGGGCGATGCTTCGCCTGACCGACCTTGCCCTGCCCCTCGACCACGCGCCCGAAGACCTCGACGCGGCGGTCTGCGCACGCCTGGGGATCAAGCCGGATGAGCTCCAGCGTGTGATCCTGATCCGGCGCGGGAACGACGCGCGCAAGAAGACCGCGATCAAGCTCGTCTATTCGCTCGACGTCGTGGTGCACGACGAGGCGGCGGTCCTCGCCCGCTTCCCCCACGATCCGCACGTCCGGCCGAGCCCCGATACCTCCTACAGGTTCCCGGTCATGGCCCCGGCAGACTGGCAGTCCACGCGGCCGGTGGTGATCGGGGCGGGGCCGTGCGGCCTGCTCGCCGCGCTGATCCTCGCCCAGATGGGCTTCCGCCCGATCATCCTCGAGCGCGGCAAGGCCGTGCGCGAGCGGACCAAGGACACCTGGGGCCTGTGGCGGCGCTCGGTGCTGACGCCCGAATCCAACGTCCAGTTCGGCGAGGGCGGGGCGGGGACCTTCTCCGACGGCAAGCTCTACAGCCGGATCAAGGACCCGCGCCACCTCGGCCGCAAGGTGCTGGTCGAATTCGTCAAGGCCGGCGCACCGGAGGATATCCTCACCGAGGCACACCCGCACATCGGCACGTTCCGCCTCGTCACCATGGTGATGAGCATCCGCGAGACCATCGAGAGCCTCGGCGGCGAGTATCGGTTCGGCACGCGGGTCGAGGATTTCGACATCGAGGAAGCCGCCGACGGCACCCGGACGATGCGCGGGCTGCACCTCTCGACCGGCGATTACCTGCCGGCCCGCCACGTGGTGCTCGCGGTCGGCCATTCGGCGCGCGATACGTTCCACAAGCTCCACGACCGGGGCGTGCACGTGGAGGCCAAGCCGTTCGCGATCGGCGTGCGGATCGAGCATCCGCAAAGCTGGATCGACAAGGCCCGCTACGGCCCGAACGCGGGCAACAAGATCCTCGGCGCGGCGGCCTATGCCTTGTCGCACGGCGCCTCGAGCGGGCGGACGGTCTATTCGTTCTGCATGTGCCCGGGCGGGCGCGTGGTCGCCGCAACCAGCGAGGAGGGCCGCGTCGTCACCAACGGGATGAGCCAGTATTCGCGGGCCGAGTTCAACGCTAACTCCGGGCTGGTCGTCGATATCGATCCGGCCCGCGACTACCCCGGCGATCCGCTCGCCGGAATCGCATACCAGCGTCATTGGGAGAGCCTGGCATTCACTGCGGGCGGGTCGGACTACAAGGCCCCGGGTCAGAAGGTAGGCGACCTCCTCGCCGGGCGTGCTTCGACCGGCGATTTCGGCGCGGTGGTGCCGAGCTACCAGCCGGGCGTGAAGCTCACCGACCTGTCGCAGTGCCTGCCGCCTTTCGTGCTCGACGCCATCCGCGAGGCAATCCCGGTGTTCGGCCGGCAGGTGCCCGGCTACGACCATCCCGACGTGGTGATGACCGGGGTCGAAACCCGCACTTCCAGTCCGGTCCGGTTCACGCGGGGACGCGACCTGCAGAGCCTCAACACCCGCGGCCTCTACCCGGCGGGCGAGGGGGCCGGGTACGCCGGCGGGATCCTCTCGGCCGCGGTCGACGGGATCAAGGTGGCCGAGGCGCTGGCGGCGGAACTGGTGGCAAGTTGAGCTCTGCACCCACATCCGTCCGTCCTGAGCTTGTCGAAGGACAGTTCTCTCTTTCTAGCGTCCTGAAGAGAAGGACGGTGCTTCGACAAGCTCAGCACGGACGGGTCAGGTGAGCGGGCCGCAATCCTACGACGCGATCGTCCTCGGCGCGGGCGCGGCCGGGCTGATGTGCGCCGCGGTCGCGGGCCAGCGCGGCAAGCGCGTTCTGCTGCTCGACCATGCGGGGGAGCCGGGCAAGAAGATCCTCATTTCCGGCGGCGGGCGGTGCAATTTCACCAATCTCCACACCGCGCCCGACCGTTATCTTTCGGCCAACCCGCACTTCGCGAAGTCGGCGCTGGCCCGCTACACCCCGCGCGATTTTCTCGGGCTGGTCGAGACCTATGGCATCGCCTGGCATGAAAAGACGCTCGGCCAGCTGTTTTGCGACGGTTCGGCCCGCCAGATCGTGGCGATGCTGGTCGAGGAGTGCGCCAAGGGCGGGGTGGACGTTCGCTGCGGGGTCTCGGCGCAAGAGGTCGGCCATGCCGACGGCCTGTTCCGCGTCGCGGGCGAAAGCGCGCCGGCGCTGGTGATCGCGACCGGCGGGCCCTCGATCCCCAAGATGGGGGCGACCGGATTTGCCTATGATCTCGCCCGCCGTTTCGGCCTGAAGGTGGTCGAGCCGCGTCCGGCGCTGGTGCCGCTGACGCTGGGCGGCGAGGAAGTGCTGTTCCGCGAGCTTTCCGGCGTCTCGGCGGAGGTCGTCGCCGCGTGCCACAAGGCCGCGTTCCGCGAGGCGGCGCTGTTCACGCATCGCGGCCTCAGTGGCCCGGCGATTTTGCAGGTGTCGAGTTACTGGAAGCGCGGCGATGCGGTGCGGATCGACTTCCTCCCCGGCCACGGCGCGGAATGGCTGGTCGAGGCGAAGCGCGCCCGCCCTCGCGCGCAGGTCCGCACCGTGCTCGCAGAACTGCTGCCTGAACGGCTGGCGGCGGTGCTGCTCGAACGGCTGGGCCTCGCCGGAGAAATGGGCGCGCTCACCGACAAGGCTTTGCGCGCGGCCGGACAGGCGCTGGCCGGCTGGAGCTTCACCCCCAACGGTAGCGAGGGCTTCGCCAAGGCCGAAGTGACCGCCGGCGGGATCAGCACGGCCGAACTCAGCTCGCAGACGATGGGGGCGAAAAAGGTACCCGGGCTCTACGCGATCGGCGAGGCGGTGGACGTGACCGGCTGGCTCGGCGGCTACAACTTCCAGTGGGCCTGGGCGAGCGCGGTCGCGGCCGGGCAGGCGCTCTGATCCCCGTTCACGGCGCGAAGCGGTTCGGCGTCGCTTCGGCCAGAATTACGTGAAACTTGTGGGTGTTATCGTCCCACTGCGCGACCGGGGTCCAGCCGCCGGCCTGTAGCAGCAGCCTTGCTTGCGCCGGCAGGTACTTGTGGCTGTTCTCGGTATGGATCGTTTCGCCCTCGGCGATCTCGAACCTTTCCCCGTCAACCGAAAAGGTCACGGGGCGGATCGCGAGCAGGTGCATCTCGATCCGGTTCCACTTCTCGTTCCAGCGCGCTTCGTGGCGAAACGCGCCCACCGGTATGTCGCCATCCAGCTCGCGGTTGATGCGGTGCAGGAGGTTGAGGTTGAACCGGGCGGTGATCCCCTGCGCATCGTCATAGGCCGCCACGAGTTCCGCCACCGGCTTGACCCCGTCGAATCCGATCAGCAGCTGCCCGGTCGCGCCCAGCGTCTGGCGCATCGAACGAAGCAGGTCGACGGCGCGGGCGGGCACCATGTTGCCGATGGTCGAGCCCGGGAAGAAGCCCAGCTTGTCAGTGCCGCCGGGATGGGAAGGAATCCGCACCGGCTTGGTGAAATCAGCCTCGACCGGCGTGACCGGCAGGTCGGGAAACGCTGCCGCAAGCTGCGCGCTCGATTCGCTGAGGAACTCGCCGGAAATGTCGATCGGGACATAGGCCGCAGGCGCGATCCGGCGCAGCAGCAGGGGTGTTTTGAGCGAGCTTCCCGAGCCGAACTCGACCACTGCGCGGCCTTCGCCGACGAGCCGGGCAAGCTCATCGCCGCACCGCTCGAGCAGGCCGATTTCGGCGCGGGTCGGGTGGTATTCGGGCAGCGCGGTGATTGCCTCGAACAGTTCCGATCCCGCGTGGTCGTAAAGCCAGCGGGCCGGGATCGCCTTGGGCTCCTGCGCAAGTCCGCGCAAAACGTCCTTGCGAAACGCCAGGTCGACGCCGTCGTCGTCGCAATCGACCAGCTTCAGGTTCGAGTGGACGGCCATGTCAGAGATCCCGTGCGAGGCGCAGGCCGGTGTACTGCCAGCGCTGGTGAGGTTGGAAGAAGTTCCGGTAGCTGGCGCGAACGTGCCCGCGCGGCGTGGCGCAGCTGCCACCGCGGAGGACGAACTGGCCGTTCATGAACTTGCCGTTGTACTCGCCAACAGCTCCGGGGGCGGTGCGAAAGCCGGGGTAGGGGCGATAGGACGAGGCGGTCCATTCCCACACGTCCCCGAACAGGCCCGAGAGCCCGCTGGCCGGTGCTGCACGGCGCGGCTCGATCGGTCCCGCGCTGTCGAGCTGGTTGCCCGCAGCCGGGTCGGCCGTGCGTGCCGCGGCTTCCCATTCGTGTTCGGTGGGCAAGCGGGCACCGGCCCAATGGGCGAAGGCGTCTGCCTCGAACAGGCTCACGTGGCTGACCGGCGCGGCCGGGTCGAGCGGTCGCCAGCCGGCGAGGGTGAAGGCCTGCCCTTCGCCGTCGCAGTCACGCCAGTAGAGCGGCGCGCGGATTGACTCGCGGCGCACCCAGTCCCAGCCGTCAGACAGCCACAACGAGGGCGTGGCATAGCCGCCATCGGCCATGAATTCGGCCCATTCCGCATTGGTGACGGTGCGACCCGACAGCGCGAAGGGCTGGAGGAAGTGTTCGTGCGCCGGCAACTCGCAGTCGAAGGCGAAACCCGGGCCCTCGGCCCCGGTATGGACAAGTCCCCCCGGCAGCTCGTGCCAGGTCAGCGGCGCTGCCTCCGCCCGTTCGACGACCGCGGCGACTGGCCAGACGGCCGGCCCGAGCGGATTCTGGAAGAACAGGTGCTTGATGTCGGTCAGCAGCAGCTCCTGATGCTGCTGCTCGTGATGCAGGCCAAGTTCGATCAGGTCGCCGCAGGCGCCGGCAAGCCGGGGCAGGATACCCAGCAGCGCGTCGTCGACATGGCGGCGATAGCCGAGCACTTCGTCCAGTGTCGGCCGGGTAAGGAGGCCGCGCTGCGGGCGCGGCTGGCGCGGGCCCTCTTCCTCGTAATAGCTGTTGAACAGGTACGGCCACCGGACGTCGTAGAGGTGGTATCCGGGAAGATGATCGCGCAGGACGAACGTTTCGAAGAACCAGGTCGTGTGCGCCAGATGCCACTTGGCGGGTGACGCGTCGGGCATCGACTGCGCGGTCGCATCGGCGTCGGACAATGTGGCGGCTAGCGCGGCGGTCAGGTCTCGGATGGCGCGATATCGCGCCTTGAGCGCGGGCTCGGCGCTCTCGCTCCCGTTCGGTTCGGCTTGCGGGCTTGCGGAACGCAACGGATTTCCCCTCGTGCGGCCGGGCCAGGCCCCGCGCGTTGGAGTAGAACGAGGATCTGCCCACTCCGTTCCGGAGGCGTGTTCGATGCGTCGCTCTGGGGAAATCTGGTGCCGGCTAGAGGAATCGAACCCCTGACCCCCTGGTTACAAAGCAGGTGCTCTACCAACTGAGCTAAGCCGGCGTTGGCACGCGCCTTACTCTCAGAGAGCCCCGAAGGTCCAGCCCTCGGTTTGTGCGAGTTCGGGGGTGAGGGCGGCGGGCGACCATAACCGGGGGTCGTGCGCCGCACGCTTGAGCCAGGCCGCGGTAATCAGGGCGTCTGCGGCGTGGTCCGTGACCGGGCCGCTCATGCCGAGCGGGGCGCTGCCCAGCGCGACGATCGCCGCGTCGAGGTCCTCGCCGCTCCTGATCTTGCTCGCGCCGGGCCTGCGGCCCGCGGCCATCGCCGCGATGGTAGTGTAGATCTCTGTGATGACCGAACCATGTGCGGGCAGCGGATCGACCGGCCAGACGGGCAGGCGTCCCCCCAGCCGGTGGAGCAGGCGCATGCCTGTCAGGCTCGACTTGCCGACCTGCGCCGCGCCGACCAGGTTGAAATTGGAATAGGGCCGGCAGCCCATCGCTTCCTGCGCCCGCTCGGTCACCCGGAACCGGCCGCGCCCGCCGCCGAACTGGTCGCCCTCGAGTCCGCCGTGACGGCGGAAATGGCGGGCGGCCTCTGGGTGGTCGACGAAGCTCGAGACGCCCAGGTGCGGATCGCGTTCGCAGAGCGCATCGACCATTGCCCACAACGTGCGGGCGCCATGCGGGCTATCGTCCCAGCCGGGAAAGTAGGCGCCGCAGTCGGCAAAGGCCAGGCTGATGCCCATGTCGAAGCCGACGAGGGTGTTCTCGGGAAGTCCGGTCAGGAGCCAGTCAAGCACCTCGGACCGTGACCAGCGGTGCGCGGGGCGGACCAGTTCGGGACAAGGAGCACCCGCGTGCCACACGGCCACCGCGATCCCGGCGTGCCGCTCCCCCGCCGCGCCTGACCAGTCGATCGCGGCGAAGTGGCGGAAGCGGTCAGCCCTCACGCCGCTCGCGCCGCTTCCTGTCCCACCATTCGAGCCGCTTCAGCACCTCACGTTCGAATCCGCGCTCGACCGGCTTGTAGTAGTCCTGAGGCTGCATGCCCTCGGGCCAGTAATCCGCGCCGGAAAAGCCGTCCTCCGCATCGTGGTCATAGGCGTAGCCGCTGCCATAGCCGATGTCCTTCATCAGCTTGGTCGGCGCGTTGAGGATGCTTGGCGGGGGTGAGAGCGAGCCGGTCTCCGTCGCCGATTTCCATGCGGCCTTCTGCGCCGCATAGGCCGCGTTCGATTTCGGCGCGGTGGCGAGGTAGAGGCAGGCCTGGACGATCGCCAGTTCGCCCTCGGGGCTGCCGAGGAACTCGTAAGCGTCCTTGGCCGCGAGGCACTGGACCAGCGCCTGGGGATCAGCGAGGCCGATGTCTTCGCAGGCGAAGCGGACCAGCCGACGCAGCACGTACAGCGGCTCTTCGCCCGCCGTCAGCATCCGCGCCATGTAGTAAAGCGCGGCCTGCGGGTCGGACCCGCGCAAGCTTTTGTGGAGCGCCGAGATCAGGTTGTAGTGCCCGTCGCGGTCCTTGTCGTAGACCGCCACGCGCCGCATCAGGAACTTCGAGAGGCCGGCCGGATCGAGCGGCTCGCCGACAGCGGTGTCGAACAGTGTCTCGGCCTGGTTGAGCAGGAACCGCCCGTCGCCATCGGCCGAAGCGACCAGCGCGGCGCGGGCTTCGGCGGTGAGCGGCAGGGGGCGCTCCATCAGCGCTTCGGCCCGGGCCAGCAGTTCGTCGAGCGCGGCGGCGTCGAGCCGGTGGAGGATCAGCACCTGCGCGCGGCTGAGCAGCGCGGCGTTGAGCGCGAAGCTGGGGTTCTCGGTCGTCGCACCGACCAGGGTGACCGTTCCCTTTTCCACGAAGGGCAGGAAGCCATCCTGCTGGGCGCGGTTGAAGCGGTGGATCTCGTCCACGAACAGAAGGGTCTTGCGCCCGGCGAGCGCGGCGGTTTCAGCCTCGGCAAAGGCCCTCTTGAGGTCGGCAACGCCCGAAAACACCGCGCTGATCGCCGCGTATCGCATGCCCACCGCGTCGGCGAGAAGGCGGGCGATGCTGGTCTTGCCAGTGCCCGGCGGACCCCACAGGATCATGGACGAGAGCTTGCCCGCCGCGACCATCCGCCCGATCGCGCCATCGCTGCCGGTCAGGTGGTCCTGGCCGATGACTTCATCGAGCTTCGCCGGACGCAGCCGGTCGGCCAGCGGCGCATCGTCCGCGGGCACAGCGTCTTCGGCGGCAGGGTCGTTGAACAGGTCGGCCATCCTGTCCCAGATAGGGATTTCGTGGTCCAGACGCCAGAAGCGCCCCGATTGCAGTAGGGCGGTTTCAGGCGTAACCTCCCCTGCGGCTTACCGTAGGGGGAGAACAAGGGATGGCCAGCATTGCATCCGAACGCGCGCCCGCGCACCTGTGGGTCGTCGGCGGAGTCAGCCTGCTTTGGAACAGCTTCGGCTGCTTCGATTACGCCATGAGCAAGCTCGATCCGTTGAACTACATGCGTAGCGCCGGGATGACCGACGATGCGATCGCCTACATGCAGGCGATGCCGTCGTGGATGACCGTGTTCTGGGCGCTGGGCGTGTGGGGCTCGCTGATCGGTTCGGTCCTGCTCCTGCTCCGCTCGAAGCGCGCGGTGACGGCCTTTGCGGCCTCGCTGCTCGGGCTGGCGGTTTCGCAGGCGTACCAGCTGGTCGTGCCCGGTCCGACCGAGCTGCACACGACCGGCATGTGGTTCATGACCGCGCTGATCTGGGGCTCGTTGCTGTTCTTCCTGTGGTATTCGGTGCGGATGCGGGCCGCGGGCGTCCTCAGGTAATTCAGCGCTGTTTCTGCCGGATCAGCCGCAGGTAGGTGTCCGCCACCGCCTGGTTGATCCGGTCCCAGCTGTATTCGAGGCTGCGCCTCTCGCCGGCGGTCCCGTGCTGCGCGCGGAGCGCAGGATCGGCGATGTAGGTTTCGAGGGCATCGGCGAACTGGCGGATCGCGCCGGGACGGATGACCCGTCCGGAATTGCGGTCGTCGACAAGGCTCTCGCTGCCCGTCGCCTCGGCCACCACGACCGGCAGGCGGCAGGCCATCGCCTCCAGCGTGACGTTGCCGAAGGTCTCGGTGATCGAGGGGAAGAACAACACGTCCATGCTGGCCACGGCGCGGGCGAGGTCGCCGCCGCCGAGGAAGCCGGTAAACACCGCGTCGGGCAGGCGCCCGGCGAACCAGTCGCGCGCGGGGCCGTCGCCGACTACCAGCACGCGGTGCTTGATGCCGCGGCGCTTCAGTTCGTCGACCGCGTCGGAAAAGACGTCGAGCCCCTTTTCCATGACCAGCCGGCTGAAGAACCCCACCACCACCTCGTCATCGGCGATGCCAAGGCCCTGCCGCCACGCCATGTCGCGGCGCTGCGGGTTGAAGATTTCCCGGTCCACCCCGCGCGACCAGATGTCGATGTCGTAGTTCATCCGCTGGTCGCGCAGGACCTGCGCCATCGATTCCGACGGGGCAACCAGAGCATCGCAGCGGCGGTAGAACCGGCGCAGCATCGCCTCGAGCACCGGCTCGAGGAAGGCGAGGTTGTAATAGCGCGGGTAGGTCTCAAACCGCGTGTGGACCGAGGCGAGAATCGGCAGGCGGCGGTGCCGCGCCCAGGTGACGGCGCGGTGGCCCGAGGGGTCGGGCGAGGCAACGTGGACGACGTTGGGGGCGAAGGCCTTGAGATCGCGGCGCACCCGCGGGCTCAGCATCAGCGGCACGCGGTACTCCCCGCGGCCCGGTATCGCGACCGACGGCACCCCGACGAGGTCGCCCGTCGCTTCGAACGCCGGGTTCTCGACCTTGGGGGCGTAGACGCGGACTTGTGCTCCCTGCCTCAGCAGATAGCCAACGAGGCGATTCAGCGCCTGGTTGGCCCCGTCGCGCACGTAATTGTAATTGCCCGAAAAGAGCGCGATCCGCAGGTCGGAGGTGGTGAGATGCGGGTTCGCCATGGTCGGCGCGGCATAGCCGGGTTGCTGCCGGATGGCGAGAGGGGCGGCAACCAGGCCGCCCCTCCGTCAGTCAATCATCAATATCCCCAGCGACGGCCGTCGCGGTCGCGCCAGCGGCGCTCGTGACGATCGCGGTAGCGGTCGCGCCGCCAGTCGCCGCGATACGCGTCATAGCGATACGTCCGGTAACGCGGGTAGCTGTCGTAATAGTAGCCACCGCGATAGCGCGGGTAGCTGTCGTAGTAATAGCCGCGGTCGTCGTAGCGGTCGTTGTGGTCCGAGGCGATTGCCGCGCCGATGGCGAGCCCGATGAGGCCCGCGCCGATGGCGATCGCGGCATCATCGCCGCCGCCGCGGTGGTGGCGGTAATGGTCGCGGGCCTCAGCCGGCGCAGCGAACGACAGGGTGGAGGCGGCGAGCGTCGCGATCATCGCCGCCTTGCCGATGAGGGTCTTCATGGGTTCTGGTCTCCGCTTTCCCCGCGCGCGACTCCGCAGTCCCGCACGGCCGATGGCGCAGTGAGCGCGCGCGCCGCTGAACGCTGCGTTAACCTTTTGATCGAGCTATAATCTCCTGCAATTCGTCGTGTTGCCTGACCGGCTCGCGGGCGAGTTGTTGTCGCACGTAGACGAGGCGCCGGGGCCGCCCATCCGCTTCATTTGGCGTTCACCTGCCGAACCCGAGTCCGGCCCCCGGTGATGCAAGAACGGGCTGTCGACAAGCGCCGGCCTGCCATCACCTTGGTCGCCGGGACGTCGTTCCCTTTGAATATCGGAGTTTTGCATGAACAGGTTCGCCCCTCTCGCCGCCGCGCTGCTGACCGGCATTGCGGCCCCCGCTCTCGCTCAGGAGGCTACGCCAGCACCTGCACCTGCACCGACCGAGGCTGCGCCCGCCGCTGCGCCGACCGACGCCGCACCTGCTCCGGCCGCCGCGACTCCGCAGGTCGGGGACATGATCTATGGCCCGGATGGCAGCGAAGTCGGCAAGGTCGTCGCGCTCAACGCAGGCGGCGCGGTGGTCGACACGGGCCGCAACAAGGCCGGCGTGGCGCTCACCTCGATCGGCAGGAACGAGAAAGGCTTCCTGATCACCTGGACCCGCGAGCAGCTCGATGCCGCGGTCGAGGGCAAGGCAGCGGAGACCGCTTCGGCACTGAACGCGGCGCTGGTCGCCGGAGCCGAGATCAAGAGCCAGGACGGCGTGGTCATCGGCAAGATTAAGGAAGTGACAGCTGCCGGCAACGTCGTGGTCGAACGCGAGGGTGCAAAGCCGGTGGCGTTGCCCAGGGACACGATGACGCTGGGTGCCGACGGCGGCGTTTCGCTGCTGTTCACGGCCGCCCAGTTCGACAAGGCCGTCGGCGTCGCCGCAACGCGCACTGCCGCCGAAGCCACGACGCCCGCTCCGGCCGGCAGCTGACGATATAACAAGCCCGGGGCCACTCGGGTCGCAAACGGAAAAGGGCCGGCCTCTCGCGAGGTCCGGCCCTTTTCTAATAAGGTCGCCTGACGTCCGTCATTGCGAGGCCGAAGGCCGCAGCAATCCAGAGTGTAGGAAGCCCGCTCTGGATTGCGTCGTCGCTGCGCTCCTCGCAATGACGAAGCAGCCTGTTGCGAAAGGGGCTTACGCCGCTTCCTTGCTCCGCGAGGCCTTCTTGCGCTCGTTCGGGTCGAGCAGGGCCTTGCGCAGGCGGATCGACTTGGGCGTGACTTCGACCATCTCGTCGTCATCGATATAGGCGATGGCCTGCTCCAGCGTCATGATCTTCGGCGGGGTCAGGCGGATCGCGTCGTCCTTGCCGGTCGAACGGAAGTTCGTCAGCTGCTTGGACTTCATCGGGTTGACCTCGAGGTCTTCCGGCTTGGCATTCTCGCCGATGATCATGCCTTCATACAGCGGCGTGCCGACGCCGACAAACAGGATCCCGCGCTCCTCCAGGGGCCCGAGGGCATAGGCGACCGCCTCGCCATTGCCGTTGGAAATGAGCACGCCGTTCTTCCGGCCCTCGATCTTGCCCTTGTGCGGCCCGTACTTCTCGAACAGCCGGTTCATGATGCCGGTGCCGCGGGTGTCGGACAGGAATTCGCCGTGGTAGCCGATCAGACCGCGCGACGGGGCGGAGAAGGTGATGCGGGTCTTGCCGCCGCCAGAGGGGCGCATGTCGGTCATCTCGCCCTTGCGGATCGCCATCTTCTCGACGACCGTGCCGGCGTGTTCGTCGTCCACGTCGATCACCACGGTCTCGTAAGGCTCGGTCGGCTTGCCGTTCTCGTCGGTCTGGAACAGCACGCGCGGACGGCTGATGCCCAGCTCGAAGCCCTCGCGGCGCATCGTTTCGATCAGCACGCCGAGCTGGAGTTCGCCGCGCCCGGCAACTTCGAAGCTGTCCTTGTCGGCGCTCTCGGTGACGCGGATCGCGACGTTCGATTCGGCCTCGCGTTCAAGCCGGTCGCGGATCATCCGGCTGGTGACCTTGCTGCCCTCGCGCCCGGCCATCGGGCTGTCGTTGACGGCAAAGCGCATCGACAGGGTCGGCGGGTCGATCGGCTGGGCGTGGAGCGGCTCGGTCACGCTGGTATCGGCGACGGTGTTGGCCACGGTCGCCACGGTCAGACCGGCGATCGAGATGATGTCGCCGGCGCTGGCCTCCTCGACCGGCACCCGCTCCAGCCCGCGGAAGGCGAGCAGCTTCGAGGCGCGGCCGGTCTCCAGTACCTTGCCCTCGCTGTCGATCGCGTGGATCGGCGAGTTGACCTTGACCTTGCCCGACTGGACCTTGCCGGTGAGGATGCGGCCGAGGAAGTTGTCGCGATCGAGCAGGGTGACGAGGAACTTGAACGGCCCGTCGACATCGGCCGCCGGGGCGGGGACGTGGCGGACGATGGTCTCGAACAGCGGGGTCAGCGTGCCTTCGCGAAGGCTCGGATCCTCGTTGGCATAGCCATTGCGGCCGGAGGCATACAGCACCGGGAAATCGAGCTGTTCGTCAGTGGCCTCAAGGCTGACGAACAGGTCGAAGACCTCGTCGAGCACTTCCTGGATGCGCTCGTCCGGGCGGTCGACCTTGTTGACCACCACGATCGGGCGCAGGCCGAGCGCGAGCGCCTTGCCGGTGACGAACTTGGTCTGCGGCATGGCGCCTTCGGAGCTGTCGACCAGCAGGATCACGCCGTCGACCATCGAGAGGATGCGCTCGACCTCGCCACCGAAGTCGGCGTGGCCGGGCGTGTCGACGATGTTGATATGCGTGCCGTTCCATTCGACCGAGGTGCACTTGGCGAGAATGGTGATCCCGCGTTCCTTCTCGAGGTCGTTCGAATCCATCGCGCGCTCTTCCACGCGCTGGTTGTCGCGGAAAGTGCCGGACTGGCGGAACAGCTGGTCCACCAGGGTCGTCTTGCCGTGGTCGACGTGGGCGATAATGGCGATATTGCGCAGGGGTAGGGGCGCGGACATGGGACACTTTCCGAAATGGAGGGCGCGCGGCATCCAGGACCGCGATCATCGGGCGCGCGCTTACAGCTTATTGTGCGTTGCGGCAAGCACGGTGAGGCCGGAGAGTCGTTGCAGCGCGAAGCATGCCCCGTGGTTCCGCCTTCCGTCGCGGCCAGCGGCGCTAAGTGGTTTCCCATGTGACTAATATGCCACAGATGCCGCGTGCCGCCGCAGGGCGCTGAAGTCCGCGATTGTGCCCCCGGAATCCTGCACTTAAGCTGACAGGCGGAGCAGGGTGTTGTGGGCATATCGCGAAAACGCGGATCTGCGCCCCTGCTGTTTGCAGGAAGGGTTTGCTTATATGAAGACTTTCGTCACCGGCCGCACGGTTCGCGCCGTCCTTTTCGCCGGCACCGGCATGGCCGCACTGGCGTTTTCGCCCGTCGCGCACGCGCAGGATGTACCGCAGGAAGACGTCGCCCAGCCGGCCGAAGATGCCGCGCCCGAGGAGACGGGTTCCGGCAACGAAATCATCGTGACCGCGACCAAGCGGGAGCAAACGCTCCAGGACGTGCCGGTCGCCGTCTCGGTCACGACCGCCAAGGATATCGAGCGCGCCCAGATCCGCGACATCAAGGACCTGCAGTCGCTGGTCCCTTCGCTTCGGGTGACCACCAGCCAGAGCGCGTTCGCGACGACCTATAACATCCGCGGCTTCGGCACGAGCGGCAACAACATCGGCCTCGAGCCGTCGGTCGCGGTGTTCGTCGACGGCGTCTATCGCAGCCGCGCCATCGCCCAGATCAGCGATCTTCCCGACATCCAGCGGGTCGAAGTCCTGCGCGGCCCGCAGTCGACCCTGTTCGGCAAGAACGCCTCGGCCGGCGTGATCTCGATCGTCACGCAGAAGCCGCAGTTCAATTTCGGC
Organism: Novosphingobium sp. FW305-C-111; assembly: GCF_058783565.1. NCBI lineage: Bacteria > Pseudomonadati > Pseudomonadota > Alphaproteobacteria > Sphingomonadales > Sphingomonadaceae > Novosphingobium > Novosphingobium sp. FW305-C-111. Next base: position 67,457 of record NZ_JBYSYP010000012.1, on the reverse strand, counting down.
GGCAACATCGAGGCGTCGTACGGCAACTACGATTCGGTGGTCGTGAAGGGCGTGATCACCGGCCCGCTCAGCGACACGATCGCGGCCAGCATCTCGGGCGGCTACAACCGCCGCGACGGCTATGTGACGAACCTCTTCAACGGCGACGACCTCAACGACCGCAATCGCTGGTTCGTCCGCGGCCAGATGCTTTTCGAACCGACCGACGCGCTGTCGATCCGCCTGATCGGCGACTACGACCGGATCAACGAAAAGTGCTGTGCGGTGTTCAACCTGCGGCGCTCGGCGGCTAGCGGCGCCGTGCTGGCGGTCGGCGGGCAGCTCAACAACCCCAACACGCCGTTCGCGGACGAGGTCTACAGCGACGTCGTGCCGTTCAGCAAGGTGCGTAACTGGGGCGTTTCCGGGCAGATCGACTACGAGTTCGGCCCACTGACCCTGACCTCGATCACCGCCTACCGCGAAAGCCGGTTGAGCGCGAACCAGGACGTCGATTTCAGCAGCGCCCGTCTCGCCACCGGCGCCAACATCGGCCAGGCCGACCTCAAGACCTTCACCGAGGAACTGCGTCTCGCCACCAACCTCGATGGTCCGTTCAACTTCCTGATCGGCGGCTACTACTTCAACGAGAAGGCCAAGTCGTCTGACCAGATCCTCTACGGCGCAGACTTCCGCAACTATGCCAACCTCCTGATCGGTGGCCCGATCACCAGCCCGCCGAACGACGCGGCGGTCGACAATCTGGAGGCGATCATCAGCGGCCTCACGGGTCAGAACTACATCAACCGGTTCTTCATCGGCGGGCAGGGCTTCTTCAACAACTTCAAGCAGAAGGACGAAAGTTACTCGGCCTTCGGCAATGTCGATTTCGAAGTGACCGACCGCCTGACCCTGACGCTGGGCGCCAACTACACCCACGACGCGAAGGACGTGTCGAGCGCGTCGTTCAGCACCGACGTGTTCTCGGCGCTCAACCTGACCTCGATCGGCCAGACCGCGATCTTCCAGCAGGGGCTGTCGACGCAGATCGGCAACATCCTCCAGCTCGGCCGCGGTGCGACCGGCGCGGAGATCCAGGCGTTCGCGACGTCGAGCGCGCAGAACAACGCGATCTTCAACCAGGTTTCGGCCGGGGTTTCCGCATTCGCGGCGGCCAACGCCACGAACCCGGCGGTCAACCCGTTCCTCGCGCTGCGTCCGTTCCAGTTCCTGCCGCCGTTCACCAACATCCCGAACGCGGCGGAAAGCGGCAAGACCCGCGACGGCGACTGGTCGTGGACGGCCCGCGCTGCCTACGAGATCAGCGACACGCTCAACGCCTATGTCAGCTACTCGACCGGGTTCAAGGCAAGCTCGTTCAACCTCTCGCGCGACAGCCGGCCCGGCGCCCGCTTCGCCAAGCCGGAAGATTCGAGCGTCTATGAACTGGGGATCAAGGGCAACTGGGGCGTCGCCTCGGCCAACCTCACATTCTTCAAGCAGTCGATCAAGAACTTCCAGGCGAACACCTTCACCGGAACCGGCTATATCCTCGGCAATGCGGACAAGCAGTCGACCTTCGGGATCGAGTTCGACGGCATGGTCAAGCCGGTCGACGAGCTGACGCTGACGCTGGCGATGACCTACCTCGACCCGAAGTACGACAAGTACGTCAACTCGCCGTTCGGCGACGTTTCGGGCACCGCGGTCACCAATATCCCCAAGCTGCGCGCGGTCTGGGGTGCGCAGTGGGACCAGCCGCTGGCCAACGACGACCACATCATCCTGCGCACCGACTTCCAGTACGAGGCGAGCACGCTGACCGAACCTGGCCTGCTCAACTACATCACCCGCAACCCGGACGGCTCGCTCAACTACGACACGGCGCGCCAGGCGGCACAGCAGTTCAAGCGCGAGGTCAACGATCTCAACGCGTCGATCACCTATGCCATGCACAACGGGCTTGAATTGTCGGTGTGGGGCCGCAACCTGCTCGACGACCGCGACATCACCGACATTTTCGACTCGGTGGCGCAGAACCAGTCGGTGTCGGGCTACACCAACCAGCCGCGCACCTACGGCGTGGCGGCGCGCTTTCGCTTCTGAGGCGGCGCGACATCGCCAAACGGAAAAAGGGGGCTTCGCGGCCCCCTTTTTTCGTGGCGGGTCAGGTTGACGCTACATCAATCGGTGGTTGCGCTCGCAACCGTTTCGTGGCTCACTCACCGCCAGCGCCGGGCGAGGCGTGAAAAGGGGGAAAACACATGGAATGGATGCTGAAGCCTTACCGGCAATACGCCGATTTCGACGGTCGCGCGCGGCGCAAGGAATACTGGATGTTCTTCCTGTTCCAGCTCGTCGTGCAGGCGCTGCTCGTCGTTGTTGGAGTTGTAATCGGTTCGACCGGCGATCTCGGCAATATCCTGTCGGGCATCTTCATGCTCGCGCTTGTGGTCTTTTCGCTTGGCAGCATCGTGCCCGGAATTGCGGTGGCCGTGCGGCGGATGCACGACATCGACAAGTCGGGTTGGACCTTGCTGCTCGGCCTCATTCCGCTGGTAGGCGGGATCATCCTGCTGGTGTTCTACTGCACCGAGGGCACACGCGGTCCGAACCGGTTCGGACCCGATCCGAAGGACGTCAGTGGCGCGATGGCGTTCCAGTAATTGACTAGACGGGCCGGGCGGCATGGCCGTCCGGCCGCATGACCGCGAGGAGCAGCGATGGCGACGTATGGCGGTTTCTGGGAGCGGTTCGCGGCCTGGCTGATCGATGCGATCATACTCGCGGTGGTGGGCGGCACCATCGGGGCCATCTTCGGCGGGCTCCTCGGCGGGATGATGTTTGCCGGCGGCTCTTCCGACGTGAACACGGCATCGATCCTCGCCAACCTTGGCGGAAACGCCATCGGCATCGTCCTGAACTGGCTTTACTACGCGATCATGGAAAGCTCGAGCCGGCAGGCGACTGTCGGCAAGATGGCGCTGGGTCTCGTGGTCACCGACGAGAACGGCTACCAGCTCGGTTTCGGCCGCGCGACCGGACGCTATTTCGCCAAGTACCTATCGGTTCTGATCCTCGGCTTCGGCTTCCTCATGGTCGGCTGGACCCAGCGCAAGCAGGGTCTGCACGACATGATCGCCAGCACGCTCGTCCTGCGCAAGGGGAGCATGGCCGACACAGCCAGCGCCGATGTCTTCCGCTGACAACCATCACCGAATCGGCGGTAACGCTACGCTCCTTTAAGGTCTCCGGCAGATAATCGCCCCTCCTGCAGCGCAGAAGGGGCCTGTGCATGTTAGAAGCATTCAACCGCTATGCGGACTTCAGCGGTCGCTCGACCCGATCCGAGTACTGGTTGTTCCAGTTGCTCAACTACCTGGTCATATTCTTCGCCGCCGGCATCCTGATCAGCGGGATCGACTTCTCGCTCGGCATTGAAGAGGCGTTCGCGGCGCTGGTGGGCGGGCCGGGCTTCCTGGTCGGGGTCACCCTGCTCGTGTTCTGGATGATCATCGCCTTCGTCCCCAACCTGGCGGTCACGGTCCGGCGGTTGCACGACCGCGACATGTCCGGGTGGTGGATTCTCGGCTTTCCCGTGCTGGGAATGATCCCGTTCGTCGGGTGGATCGCCAACATCGTCTATCTCGTCGTGCTCTGCAGCGACGGCACCGCGGGCGAGAACCGCTTCGGCGAGGATCCCAAGGGCCGTGGCTGGGGCGCTTCGGCGGTCTTCGCCTAAAGCTCGCGAAGCACCTGCGCCGGGCGGGAGCGCAGGACGCTCCAAGACCCGGCCACCGCGAAGCCAAGCACCAGCGCGATCCCGGCGGCGAGAACGCCGAGGATCTGCGGCCAGCCCGGCAGCCACTCGAACTCGAACAGGCGGACGATCACCAGCCATGCGGTGAGCGTCCCCAGCGCCAGCGCGACGCTGGCGAGGAGGGCGCTGAGCAGGCCGTATTCGGCGAGCAACATGGCGAAAAGCTGTCGCCGGCTCGCCCCCAGCACGCGCAGGATCACCGTGTCATAGGTCCGCGCCGCCCGCGCCGCGGCGATCGCGCCGGTCAGCACCGCGAGCCCGGCGAGGATCGCCACGGAAGCGGCGGCGAGGATCGCGGTGCCCATCTGCGAGAGGATGGTGCGCGCCTGCGCGATCACCGGCCCGACCTCGATCACCGAGCTCGACGGGAAGCTGCGGACGAGGCCCGAGAACAGCGCGCGGCGCACCGCGGGGGTCTTTTCCGCGGCCGGCAGCTCGATCGTCGCGGCGAGGTTGTGGGGTGCGTCCTGCAAGGCGTTGGGGCTGAACACCATGACGTAGTTGAAGCCCATCGAATCCCAGTCGATCCGCCGGAACGAGGCGATGGTCGCGCTGCGTTCGATGCCGAGCAGCGTCACTGTGATCCGGTCGCCCAGTTTCAGGCCAAGGGCTGCGGCCAGCTTCTCGTCGACCGAAACCAGCGGTTCGCCCGTGTAGTTCTTCGGCCACCACTGGCCGGCGGTGACCGTATTCCCCTCGGGCACGTCCTCGGCATAGGTCAGCCCGCGGTCGCCGCGCAGCGCCCAGGCGTCTTCGGGAATTTCCTTGAGATCGGCGACGCGGGTCATCGCACCCGCCGGGCCATAGGCGGTGATCGAGCCGCGCAGGGCGGGCACGGTGCGGACCATCGCCCGCGGCGCGGCGCGGGAGACCTGCGCGGTGAATTCGTCCACCCGGTCACGCGGCACGTCGAGGACGAAATAGTCGGGCGCCCTGGCCGGCACGCGCGCCGCGATGTTGGCGTCGAGGCTGGTCTGCACCCCCGCCAGCACCACAAATGCGGCGAGCCCGAAGCCGAGCGCGACGACCAGCGCCGGGGTCTGCGCCCCGGGGCGGTGGAGGTTGGCGAGAGCGATCCGGGCAATGGCGTTGCGCGGGCGGGGCAGCCGTGCCGCGAGCCAGGTCACGCCGCGGCCGAGCAGCGCCAGCACCACGAAGATCGCCGCCGCTCCGCCGAGGAACCCCGCCGCGAGCCATTTCTGCGGCGAGGTCGCCACCGCCAGCGCGGAAATGCCGCCGATGCCGAGCGCCACCGGCAGCGCCGCCTTGCGCCACCCGGCGGCGAGCGGGCTGACCCGCGCCCTCATCAGCGCCATGGCCGGAAACTCGCGCGCCCGCACCAGCGGCGGCGCGGCGAAGGTCAGCGCGATCAGCGCGCCATAGCTCGCGGCGATCAGCAGCGCCGGAATGTCAAGGACGAACCCGGTCTCGATCGGCAGCAGTCCCGCCAGCAGCCGGCCGAGCAGGGGCGTCACCGCAAGGCCGATGGCCAGGCCCACCGCGATCGCCGCCGCCGTCGCAGCGGACAACTGGAGCAGATAGATCCGGGCAATGTCCCCGCTCGTCGCGCCCAGCACCTTCAGGGTGGCGATGCTCCCGCGCCGCGTTTCGAGATAGCTGGTCACCCCGTTGCCGATGCCGATCCCGGCGATGGCCAGCGCGGCGAGGGCCACGAGGACGAGGAACTGGCCCATCCGGTCGACAAACCGGTCGAGCCCCGGTGCGGCCTTGTCACGGGTGCGGAATTCGAGCCCGGCGGTGGGGAACTGCTGCTTGAGCCCCTCGACCAAAGGTGCCGGATCGCGCCCGGGCGGCAGCTTCACCCGGTACTTCATCCGCACCATCGAGCCCGGCTGCACCAGCCTGGTGGCATCGAGCGCGGCGCGGCTGACAATCACCGCCGGGCCGAGCGAAAAGCCTTCTCCGACCCGGTCGGGCTCGTCCCCGATCACCCCGCCAACCGTGAGCGATGCCTCGCCAAGCAGGAAGCGGTCGCCCGTCTTCAGGTTCATCCGCTCGGCCACGCCTTCGCTAATCCATGCGGCGAGGCCCGTGGGGGCAGCCGCCTCGCGGCCCCCGGCAAGGGTGAACGTGCCATAAAGCGGCCATTTCGCGTCGACCGCCTTGACGTCGACCGGTACCCCGACCGAGGCATCGCGCGGGTCGCGGGCGAGTGCCTGGAGGCGAGCGCCTTCGGATACGTCGCCGAGCGCACCGATGGCGGCACGCTCCTGCGCCGTCGCCTCGCGCTGGACGGCGGTGACCTCAAGATCGCCGCCGAGGAAGACCTGGCCGCGCGCCTTGAGCTCGCTCTCGATGGCCCCGGTCAGCGTGCCGATCGCGGCCAGTGCCGCCACGCCAAGGACGAGGCACACCGCCAGCAGGCGCAGGCCCCTGAAGCGCCAGTCGAGCCCGCGCCGGGCAAGCCGCCACGCGGTGCTCCAGGGCATGGTCATGCCGCGCCGGTGTCCGAAACGATCCGCCCGTCGCTCATCGTCACGACCCGCCCGCAGCGTGTCGCGAGCGCGGGATCGTGAGTGACGACCAGCAGCGTCGCCCCGGCTTCGGCGGCGCGGGCGAACAGCAGGTCCATGATCTGCGCGCCGGTCGCGGCGTCGAGGTTACCGGTGGGTTCGTCGGCAAAGAGGATCGCCGGGCGCGGCGCGAGCGCGCGGGCGATGGCGACGCGCTGCTGCTCGCCGCCCGAAAGCTGCTGCGGATAATGCGACAGGCGGTGGCCGAGCCCGACCGCGGCCAGCTCTTCCGCCGCGCGCCGGGCTGCGCCGTCGATGCCGGCCAGTTCGAGCGGGGTGGCGACGTTCTCCTGCGCCGTCATCGTCGGCAGGAGGTGGAAGGCCTGGAGGACGATCCCGATCCGCCCGCGCCGCGCCGCGGCCAGCGCGTCCTCGTCCATCGCGGTGAAATCCGCGCCTGCCACCGACAGCGATCCGCCGCCGGCGCGCTCGAGCCCCGACAGGACCGACAGCAGCGAGCTCTTGCCCGAACCGGATGGCCCGAGCAGCGCAACGCTTTCGCCCTCATGGATGGCCAGGTCGATGCCGCGCAGGATCTCCACGCGCCCGTCCCCCTCGCCAAGCGAGAGGGTCAGGCCATGCGCGGAAATGACGGGGCTGGCGGCGGCGTTCGCGGGATCGCTTGTCACGGCGCTCAAGTGGCATAGATTGGTTGCGTGTTGCAACCAGTCTCAAGGTACGATCCGAAGCTGATGAAAAAACTGCCTCTCCTGGCCGCCCTCGTTCTTGCCGCGTGCAACCAGGGCGAGCCGGCCCCCGCACCAAGCGCCAGTCCTGCGGCCTCGGTCGCCTCTGTGCCCGCGATCCCGGCCAACGCGCCGGTCGTGCTTGCGTTCGGGGACAGCCTCTATGCCGGCTACCAGCTCGATCCGGGAGAAGGCTATCCGCCGCGGCTCGAGGCGGCGCTCAACGCGAAGGGCGTGGCGGTGCGCTTCGTCAACGCCGGGGTTTCGGGTGACACCACCGCCGCAGGCCTGCAGCGGCTGGCCTTCACGCTCGACAACCAGCCGGCGAAGCCCGCGCTCGTCATGGTCGGCCTCGGCGGGAACGACATGTTGCGCGGCCTCCCGCCCGAGGAAACGCTGAAGAACCTCGACGCGATCTGCGCCGAACTGAAGAAGCGCGGGCTGCCGTTCATGCTCACCGGCCTGCTCGCCGCACCGAACATGGGCGCGGACTATGCGGGCAAGTTCAATGCCATCTACCCGGCGCTGGCGAAGAAGTACGGCGTGCCGCTGGTGCCGTTCCTGCTCGAACCGGTGATCGGCAAGCCCGAGCTGATCCTGCCCGACCATATCCACCCCAACGCGCAAGGGGTGGAGAAGATCGTCGCGTTTACCGCAGGAGACGTGGAGAAGGCGCTGAAGGGGGCGACGTCGAAATAGCCTTGTTTCTTTGCGTCCCCGCGAAGGCAGGGACCTCCATCAATCGAGCGGACCGTTTGCGGCACAAGGCCCCCGTCTTCGCGGGGGAGCAGGTGTTGTTGTGAAAGGCGCTAAACCCTCTCCGCCGCCCCGTCGCTCACCCGCCACGTCGCCGCCTCATCCGCAATTTCGGTGAACGCTGCCAGCTCAGTGCCCGTCAGCCAGACCTGCGCCCCGCTCTCGGCCAGCCGTTCATAGAGCGCCGCGCGGCGGACGGGGTCGAGGTGCGCGGCGATCTCGTCCAGCAGCAGCAGGCGCGGGCGTTCCCCGGCGGCGAGGGCGGCGTGGGCAAGGACGATGGCGATGAGCATGGCCTTCTGCTCGCCGGTCGAGCAGTCCGCCGCCGGGGCCTGCTTGGCGGCAAGCGTGACCGCCAGGTCGTCGCGGTGCGGGCCGACGAGGGTGCGCCCGGCAGCGCGGTCGCGGCGGCGGCTTTCACGCAGCAGGCTGGCAAGGTCCGATCCGTCGTCGCCGGTGTAATCGAGCGCAGGCCTCGCGAAGGGCTGCTCGGGCAGCGCTTCGATCGCGGCGGTCAGCTCCCCCACCAAGCGCAGCCGCGCCGCCGCGATGGCCGCGCCGGTTTCCGAAAGCTGCGCCTCCAGCGCATCGAGCCACGCCGGGTCCGGCTCTGCCGCCTCGCCGAGCAGGCGGTTGCGCTCGCGCAGGGCAGCCTCGTATCGGGCCGAAAGGCGGGCGTGGCCGGGCTCGCGGGCCAGCACCAGCCGGTCGAGGAAGCGGCGGCGGGAGCCGGGGCTGTCGGTGAACAGGCGGTCCATCGCCGGGGTCAGCCAGGTCAGCGAAAGCCATTCGCCCAGCCGCGCGGCGGGCACTTCCGCGCCGTTGATCCGCACGGACCGGCGGCCGGGCGCGCCCGGCAGGCTGGCGGTGCCGATGCCCAGTTCCTCGCCGAGATCCGCCGCCACCGCGAACCCGCCGTCGCCGCCGCGCCCGGCCATTTCGGGCAGCGCCGCCCGGCGCAGGCCGCGTCCCGGCGCCAGCAGCGAGATCGCCTCGAGCACGTTGGTCTTGCCCGCGCCGTTCTCGCCCACCAGCAGGTTGAAGCGCGCCGTCCCGTCGAGCCGCGTCGCCGCATGGTTGCGGAAATGGCGCAGGGTCAGGCGGGTGAGGGGCATGGCCGGGGCTTAGAGGGGATGCAGGGCCAGCGCCAGTCTCCCCCTCCTGCATGCGGGAGGGGAACTAGGCCGCGCCTTTTTCCAGGAGCCCGTGCTTCCTGAGGCAGTGGCGTAGCTGGTCGTAGCTGAGTCCCAGCGCCTTCGCGGTCTGGCGCTGGTTGTAGCGGTTGCGGCCCAGCGCATGTTCGAGGATCGCCCGCTCGTGCGCATCGACCGCGCCGCGCAGGTCGGAAATGTCGTCGAACAGTGGCGAGGGCGGCGCTGGGCGGGGTGCTTCCCCGGCCGGGGACGGCGCACAGGGCAGCGCAGCCGGCTTCCAAGGGCTTTCGAACGGATCGAACTGGATATGGCCGACCGGCTGGTCCCAATTGTCCCAGCGATAGACCGCGCGTTCGACCGCGTTGCGCAGCTCGCGGACGTTGCCGGGCCAGGCGTAGTCCTCCATCGCCTGCATCACGTGCGGCGCGAAGCCGGGCCAGCGGTCCCAGTGCAGTTCCGCCGCCATCCGCCGCCCGAAGTAGTCGGAGAGCACGGCGATATCGCCCTCGCGCACCCGCAGCGGGGGGAGGGTGATGACCTCGAAGCTCAGCCGGTCGAGCAGGTCGGGACGGAACCGGCCCTCGCCGGCGAGGCGGGGGAGGTCCTCGTTGGTCGCGGCGACGATGCGGACGTCGACGCGGATCGGCTTCGACGAGCCGATGCGGGCGACCTCGCCGTATTCGACGGCGCGCAGCAGGCGCTCCTGCGCGCCCATCGACAGCGTGGCGAGCTCGTCGAGGAACAGCGTGCCCTTGTCCGCCTCCTCGAACCGCCCGGCGCGGGCGCGGGTGGCTCCGGTGAAGGCGCCCGCCTCGTGCCCGAACAGCTCGGCCTCGATCAGCGTTTCGGGGAGCGCCGCGCAGTTAAGCGTGACAAGCGGCTCGCCCCAGCGCGCAGACAGGCGGTGGAGGCGCTCGGCGATCAGCTCCTTGCCGGTGCCGCGCTCGCCGATCACGAGCACCGGGCGGCGCATCGGCGCGGCGCGGCTGGCGCGTTCGACCGCATCGAGGAAGGCGCTCGACTGGCCGATGAACTGCGTTTCCCGATCCATGCCCAACTTGTGGCACATTTTCCCAACCTTGGGCAATAGTCACCACTGAAACGATCTGGGAAATGGCGGATTTCCGGGCTTTTCGCGTTTGGCACGCGCCTTGCTGAAGGGTGAACAAGTCTTGCTGACCAGGACCAACGGAGACCTCACGATGTACACCGCCGCTTTCTTCTCGACCAAGCTGGGCCGCGTCGCGCTGGCCAGCATCGGTGCGATGCTGGCGCTCAACTGCATCGCGCTGACCCAGCAGCTTCACGCCGCCCCGGCGCCTTACGCCTCGGCCGCCGCGATCACCGGTGAGCTGGCGTGAACGAACCGCTTCACCCCCTTGGGCCGGAGCGCCTCGCTCCCCCCGCTGACGGCGACAGTCCCCGCCGTGGCGCTTCGGCCCGTCCCACCCGTTTCGACGCGGTCCTTGAAGGACTGCGGGCGAACCCCGATCCTGCCGGCGACGATCGCCGCCCGGCTTTCAACGGAGCGCACCTGATGGGAATCTTCTCCCGCACCCTTGATATCATCTCGGCCAATTTCAACGACATGCTGGACAAGGCCGACGATCCGGCGAAGATGATCCGGCTGATCATCCTCGAGATGGAGGAGACGCTGGTGGAAGTGCGCGCCAGCGCCGCCCGCACCATCGCCGACCAGAAGGAGATGCACCGCCACGTCGTCCGGCTCGACAAGCTCCAGGCCGACTGGGCGGAAAAGGCGCAGCTCGCGCTGTCGAAGGACCGCGAGGACCTCGCCCGCGCCGCGCTGGTGGAGAAGAAGAAGGCCAGCGACATGGCGAACCAGCTGAGCGAGGAGATCAAGGTCCTCGACGATGCGCTGCGCGCCTACGAACTCGACATCGAGAAGCTGCAGAACCGCCTGCGCGAGGCCCGCAGCCGCCAGACCGCGATCGCCGCGCGCCTCGAAAGCGCCGAAAACCGCGTCAAGCTGCGCACCTTGCTGGCGAGCGAGCGGGTCGACGAGGCGATGGCCCGCTTCGACCAGCTCGAACGCCGGGTCGACTACGCCGAGGGACGCGCCGACGCGCTGAGCCTTGCCGACGGCTCGAACGCGCCGGCGAGCCTTGCCGACCAGATCTCCGCCCTCGCCGGGCAGGACAAGATCGACGAGGAACTCGAAGCCATGAAGCGCGAACTCAACGCGCAGAAGGAGGGTTGAGGAAATGGACTCCGATACGCTGATCGTGATGGGCACGTTGTTCATCGGCCTGCCCTGGATCGTGCTTCACTACATCACCAGGTGGAAGACCGCCGCGACCCTCACCACCGGTGACGAGGCCCTGCTCGACGAGCTTTACCAGCTCGCCCGCCGCCTCGACGAACGGATGGACACGGTCGAACGCCTGGTCGCTTCCGACAACCCCGACTTCAAGTCGGCGCGCCTGCGCCACGAAGAAGAAACCGACGACCGCCAGCTTCGCGAACTCGACAAGTTGTTCGCCCAACAGGGAAGGAAAGCCAAGTGAACAGCCCGCGCACCCGCTTCTATCGCGACAAGGTCGATGGCAAGATCCTCGGCGTCTGCGCCGGGATCGGCGACTACACCGGCGTCGATCCGATCTGGGTCCGGCTGGCTGCGATCTTCGCGCTGTTCATGACCGGCGGGATGATCATCCCGTTCTACATCCTGGTCGGCCTGCTTGCCTCAAAGAAGCCCGCCCACCTTTATGTCGACAGGCAAGAGCAGAAGTTCTGGCAGCGTGTCCGCCAGTCGCCGGCGCGCACGGCCCGCGAGGTCCGCGCCCAGTTCCGCGACATCGACCGCCGCCTGGCCGACGTCGAAAGCTACTACGTCAACAGCAATCCGCGGCTTTCGGCCGAGATCGAACGCCTGCGCTGAGCAGGGCCGCGAAGGGGGAAATTCACATGATTACCGGAGACCTGGGCGCGCTGATCCCGATCGTTGCGCTGTCGATCCCGATCATCGCGATCTGGACCAAGCACCGCACCAAGATCGCCCAGATGCAGATCGAGGCTGCGACCAGCCAGACCGCCGAGAAGGCCGCGCAGTACGCCAGCCACACCCGCGAACTGGAGGAGCGTGTCCGAGTGCTCGAACGCATCGTCACCGACAAGGGCTATGACGTCGCCGCCCAGATCGAGGCACTGCGCGACACCCGGGCGATCGAGGACAGCAGCCACAGCCGGAGAGGCCGGGCATGAACTGGGCAGGTCCTGAATTCGTCATCGCGATCGTCTCGATCTCGACCGTCGGGTGGGTCGTCAACAACTGGATCCGCGCTCGCCACGGGTACGCGCTCGAGGACGAGTGGGGCGGCAAGACTGCCCGCGCCGAGGAGGACCAGGTGACCCGTCTGCGCGCCGAGAACGAAGCGCTGCGTGAGCAGCTCGGCCAGACGCTGTCGCGGCTCGAGAACGTCGAACGGATCGTCACCGATCGCAGCGTCGGCGTCGCCGCGCAGATCGAGGCGCTGCGCGAGCCGCCGGCCGCAGAGGGGAGGACCGTCTGATGGAATTCGGTGAATTCATGGGCCTTGCGACGGTCGTGATCGGCTTGATCGTGGCGCTCGGCATGGCCACCGAAGCGTACAAGCGGCGGCTGGCCTTCAAGGAGCGAGAGCTGGAGATCCTCTCGCGGCAGACCGCCGAGAAGGCCGCGCAGTATGCCGCCCAGTCCGAGCGGCTCGAAGCCCGGGTGCGGGTGCTCGAACGCATCGCCACCGACAAGACCAGCGAGCTCGCGCTGCAGATCGACGGTCTGCGCGACGCCAAGGTGAATTGAGGAGTACGCCCACGTGAGCTTCGGATCGACCCTTGTTGCCATCGTCGCGATCATGGCCGTTGTCTGGCTGCGCAACCAGAAGCTGCGCCGCGAAGGGCACTTCGGCCCGCAGCCGCCGCAGTCAAACGAGCGCGAGGTCTATACCCGCGAGCTCGAGCGCGAGGTCGTCGAACTGCGCAAGCGGGTGGAAGTGCTCGAACGCATCGCCACCGACGACACCCGCCGCCTCAGCCACGAGATCGAGAAGCTGCGCGACCAGTAGGGTCCGCGCCGATTGACAGGAGGACGCAAGATGCCCTTCGACCAGATCGTCATTGCCGCCGCTGCCCTTACCGGACTGCTGGTCATCGCCGCCACGTCGCTCAAGGCGTGGAACGGCTGGCTGGACCTCAAGCGCGAAGAACTGGCCGTCGCCCGCGACGGTGAGCTCGCGCCGATGGGGGTGACGCGGATCGAGATGGCCGACCTCAAGGAACGCCTGCGCAAGCTCGAGGCGATCGCCAGCGGCGTGGATCTCTAGCATCGTGGTCCCGGACCTGATCCGGGACCTTTCGCCGCTTCGGCTTAGCCGCTAGAGCCGCGATCCATGCGCAGCCTCGACGATATCCGCGAAGAGTACGAATTCCTCGACGGCGACGAGCGCTATCGCCTGCTGATCGAACTGGGCCGCGAGCTCGAGCCGATGCCTGATGCGCTCAAGACCGAGGCGACGCTGGTGCGCGGCTGTTCGGCCAGCGTGTGGGTCTATCCGGTGTCGCAGGCCGACGGGAAGCTGCACTTCCTGGCTGACAGCAATGCGGCGATCACCAAGGGGATCGTCGCGCTGGTGCTTGCCGCGGTGCAGGACAAGCCCGCGGGCGAAGTCGCCGCGCTCGATATTGCCTCCGAACTCGCGCCATTCGATCTCAAGAACCAGTTGTCCTCCAACCGCACGCAGGGCGTCCCCAACATGATCGCGCTGGTCCGCGAACACGCCGCGCGTCTGGCGGAGGGGTGAGCATCGGCCGCTGGCTCTGGCGCGTCGCCGGGCTGCTCTTCGTCGGGCTTGGCGCGGTCGGGGCGTTCCTGCCGGTCCTACCGACGGTGCCGTTCCTGCTGCTCGCCGCATTCTGCTTCGCCCGTTCGAACCCGGCGTGGGAGCAACGACTGCTCGACCATCCGACCTATGGCGCATCGCTGCGCGCCTGGCGCGATCGGCGGGCCATCTCGCGCAAGGCCAAGATCGCGGCGCTGGCGGCGATGGCGGTGTCGGTCGCGGTCACCGGGCTGACCGCGGGCTGGCCGTGGGTCCTGATCCCGCTCGGCGTCATGGCGACGAGCGGCCTGTGGATCTGGACCCGGAACGAATAACCGGTTGCATCGGTTTCCGAAGAAAGGGCGCTTGCAAATCGATCGATAGGCGCGTCCACTAACGTGGATTAACTGGGCGGGGGCGCAGGTGTTCGAACGCCTGAAATGCATGGCTGGGGGACATCAGCCAAACAAGCGGAAGGTCGTCGTGATCGACGATCACTTCCATGGTCGCTGCCGCCGATGCGGGGCGCGGCTCAAACGGCTGAAGCGGGACCAATGGGTCGCCCTGTGGCCGTGGCAGCGGGGAATTCGCTAGTCTGCGAGGCACCACGGACCGCGAACGGGCACCTCAGATGACGATCTCGTTGCTTTCGTAGGCGGCTTCCGGCTCGCACCGGTTGCGATAATCCGCCGACATCCCGGCCAGCGCCGCGTTCAGCGCCGGGAGGTTGGCCAGCACGCGGTTGAACTGGCCGGGCGCTATCATCCCATAGCCGGCGCGTTTACTGAGCGCGATGTGGCTGCCCTCGAACGGCCATTTCGCCGCAACCCACGAATACCCGGCAAAGTCGGCGAGGGTCGCAAAGTCGATCGAGAAGTTGCCAGTGCCCTTCAACCGGTATCCGCCGATCACCAGCGCCTGGTCCGAGCGGGACGCCGCGGAAGGCCGTTTGAGCGACAGAACGAGCTGTTCGGGCAACCGTCCTTCGGGGGTCAGCTCGAAGAACACGTCGGCCTGCCTGGCATCGAAGGTAGGCACGCCCGCAGGCTGGTCGCGGCCGAACGTCCACCAGTACAGCCTCCAGCGCAAGGTGCTCGCGAACACCCACGGTTCACGCGACTTTTCGCCGGGAGCGAGCACCTGCGCCGGATTGGCGGCGACCAGTGCGCTCTGGGCGCTGGCTGAAAACATGTTGCCGTCGGCATCGATCAGCAGCGTGGCGGTGAGGGCGAAGTCGCCCTCGCCGGCGCTCGCCTTGCAGGTCCAGGTGTAGCCGACGAACGGCATGCCGTTCTGGTCGAACGGGGGCGCTTCGGGGAGCGGGCGTGCGGCCGGGGCGGGGGCTTCCTGCGCCTGCGCGACCGGCGCGAGCGTCAGCGCCAATGCGATGAGCCAGCCTTTCGTCATCCGCTCCCCCTGCTGCGCGTGCCTTAGTCCAGCGCCTCGCGCAGCACGGCAATTCCCTGTTCGCGCTGCACCTTCAGCTCCTGCTTGAGCACGGCCGGGTCGCGCGCGAACACGAAGCCGAAGCTGACCCCTCCTTCCTTGCCCTGCGTCGCATGGTGCAGCTTGTGGGCCTGGACCAGCCGCTTCGCATAGCCGCGCTTGGGCACCCAGCGGAACCACCGCTGGTGGACCAGCCCGTCGTGGACCAGCGTGTAGATCACGCCGTAGAACAGCACGCCCAGCCCGATCCAGGTACCCGGTTCCCAGGCGGCGGCCCCGCGCACCAGCGGGCTGCCGATCGCGAAGAAGCTGATCGAGATGGCCGCGCCGACCAGCGCGTAGAGGTCGTTCTTCTCGAAAAAGCCGTCGTGGCGCTCGTGATGGTCACGGTGCCAGCCCCAGCCGAAGCCGTGCATCACGTACTTGTGGCTGCTCCACGCGACGAACTCCATGGCGAGCACGGTGGCGAGGACGATGGCGGCGACGGCAAGTGGCGACATGGGGGCGATATAGCGCATCGCGCGGATAATCCCCACCCCGAAGCATGACCGGCTCTGCGACACTTTGATGCAAACCCGCGATGAGTTGAATGCCGCCGTTTTTCCACCGTTCAGATTCGAAGGCATATTTATGAACACATCGGACGACACCGATCCCGGAAGGAAACTCCGGGACTGAAGAAAGGAAAGACCCATGCGCAAGCTCGCGAAGATCGCTGCTCCCGCCCTGGCCGCCATCGCGGCGCTCGGCGCGGTGGCGCCCGCCTCCGCCCAGGACTGGGGCCGTGGCGGCTATCATGAAGATTACCGCGGCGACTACCGCGGCGGCTGGCGCGGTGATCGCGGAATGGCCCGTTCGCTCTACAACCAGATCGCGGAACTCCAGCGCGTTGCCGATAGCCGCGGCGGTCGCGACTCCCGCTTCGCGCGCAGCGAACTGTGGAAGGTCCGGTCGGCGCTCGACAACTATACCCGTGACGGCCTGAACCGGACCGAGGTGCGCGCCGTCCAGTACCAGCTTGACCGCATCCGCAACCTTCTTTCGGGTTACCGCGACGACTACCGCGGCGGATATGGCCGCGGCGATTACGGCCGCGACGGCTATCGCGGCTGGTAAAGCCGACCATCAGGACAAACGAAGGGCCGGGCGAGCGATTGTCCGGCCCTTTGCCGTGCGGCCGCGGTGTCTGTCTGCAACGCGAATGACACCATCCGCAGACACATTCTTACAATTCGCGGCAGGACCCGCGGCATGGGTCGGGGCATTGTTGGCAGGTCACTCCAACGACAGGAGAAAATCGATGCGTAACAGGATCATCCTAGCTCTCGCCCCCGCGCTGCTGGTCGGCGTTGCGGCGGTCCCCGCGGCAGCCCGCCCGGCGCCCCATGCCGCCGCCTGGCAGATCTCCCCGGGCCGCAACGCCGAGATTCGCCAGGACATCGCTTCGCTCCGCCAGGCGATCGATCGGGCGGCTTATCGGCACACGATCTCCGGCCGCGAGGCGACGCGTCTGCGTGACGATGCCCGCCAGATCCAGCGGCTCTATGCCAGCTATGCCCGCAACGGCCTGACCCGCGGCGAAGTCGCCACGCTCGAGCAGCGCGTCAATGCGGTGCGTGGCCAGCTGCGGCTTGAACGCCGCGACTGGGATGGCCGCCGCGGCTGAGCCCTGACTGTTTTCCCCCACGCGGGGACCCGGGTTCGGGACGGAGCAGCCGCCACTTCACCGCTCCGTCCCGATACGCCCGGAAATTGCTTCGCATCCCAACCCGAACCTTGAATTGCCGGCAGCGCGGGCCTAACCGCGCAATCATCATGGCCAGCAAACCACGCACGCTTTACGAAAAGATCTGGGACGCCCACGTCGTTGAACGGCGCGACGACGGGACCTGCATCGTCTACATCGACCGCCACCTCGTCCACGAGGTCACGAGTCCCCAGGCGTTCGAGGCGCTGCGGCTTGCGGGACGAACCGTGCGCCGGCCCGACCTGACCCTCGCGGTCCCCGATCACAACCTGCCGACCACCGCGCGGCGCGACGCGGCGGGCAACCGCCTGCCGATCGCCGATCCGGAAAGTGCGAGCCAGCTCGCCGCGCTGGAGCAGAACGCGCCCGCATTCGGCATCCGCTACATCGGCGCCACCGATGCCGAGCAGGGCATCGTCCACGTCGTCGGGCCGGAGCAGGGCTTCTCGCTCCCCGGCGCGACGATCGTCTGCGGCGACAGCCACACCGCCTGCCACGGCGGGCTCGGCGCGCTCGCGTTCGGCATCGGCACCAGCGAGGTCGAGCACGTGCTCGCCACGCAGACGCTGCTGCTCAAGCAGTCGAAAACCATGGAGGTGCGCGTCGACGGGCCGCTGGCGCCGGGCGTCTCCGCCAAGGACGTGGTCCTCCACATCACCGGCGTGGTCGGCGCTTCCGGCGGGACCGGCTATGTCATCGAATACACCGGCAGCACGATCCGCGACCTCAGCATCGAGGGGCGCCTGACCGTGTCGAACATGGCGATCGAGCACGGCGCCCGCGCCGGCCTGATCGCGCCGGACGAAAAGACCTTCGCCTATGTAAAGGGCCGGCCCTATGCGCCCAAGGGTGCGGACTGGGACGCGGCGGTCGAATGGTGGAAGAGCCTCGCCACCGATCCCGGCGCTACCTATGACAAGGTCGTGGTGATCGACGCCGCCGACATCGCGCCCAGCGTCACCTGGGGCACCAGCCCCGAAGACGTCCTGCCGATCACCGGCGTCGTCCCCGATCCGTTGAGCTTTGCCGATCCGTCCAAGCAGGATGCGGCGCGCAAGAGCCTCGAATACATGGGGCTTGAACCGGGCCAGCGGCTCGACGGGGTCGAGGTCCAGAACGTGTTCATCGGCAGCTGCACCAACAGCCGGATCGAGGACCTGCGGGCCGCCGCGGCGGTGCTCAAGGGCAAGCGCAAGGCCGACAGCGTCAAGTGGGCGATCGTCGTCCCCGGCTCGGGCCTGGTCAAGCAGCAGGCCGAGGCGGAGGGGCTCGACAAGGTGTTCACCGACGCCGGGCTGGAATGGCGCGAGCCGGGTTGTTCGGCCTGCCTCGGCATGAACCCCGACAAGGTGCCCGCGGGCGAGCGCTGCGCCTCGACCTCCAACCGCAACTTCGTCGGCCGGCAGGGGCCCGGTGCGCGCACCCACCTCGTCAGCCCGGCGATGGCCGCCGCCGCCGCGCTCACCGGGCGGCTGACGGACGTGCGGTCGCTGTGATCCCGCTGTCCGCCGGCGCCCTGCAGCTGGCCGGGTTCCTGCTGGCGCACGGGTTCTGGACGATCTCCGCGGAGCCCGCGGGGGAGCATTACGTCCCGCAGGCGCTGTGCGAGACCGCGCAGGGCGACCGCCGCCTGATCACCTTCGACGCACCGAGCGAGGACGAATCGCTCGCGCAGGCAAAGACCTTCATGGGCTCCACCGCCGGCCAGTTCGCCGAATGCGCGTTCTCGCAGGAAACCGAAGTCGAGACCAATCAGGGCAACAAGGCGCGCGCTCTGATGATCGACCTCGTCAGCGAGGGACGGACCCTGACCATCGTCCAGGCCTATCGCCCGGCAGCGGAGGGCGCCGTGTTCCAGCTCCTCGGCGACGAGCTGATGCTGGACGACGGCGGCGTGGTCCTGCCGCGCAGCATGTCGAACCCGGCGATCGTCGCGCTGCGCGAAGGCGCAGCCGATCATCCGGGGCTGGGCGATCAGTGGGTCCAGTGGAACACCGGGCGCGACCCGGTCAATCCGCTGGTAAAGTGACCCGCAAATCCGCTTTCGCTCCCGTTACCGATTGCCGCACCCGGGTCCTCATCCTCGGCAGTCTTCCCGGGGAGGCGAGCCTGGCGGCGCAGCGGTACTACGCTCATCCGCAGAACCAGTTCTGGCGGCTGGTCGGCGGGGTAATCGGACAGGATCTCGCGGCGCTGGACTACGACGAACGACTGGCAGCGCTGCAGGACCACGGCATCGGCCTGTGGGACACCATCGCCACCGCCCGGCGCGATGGCAGCCTCGACGCTGCGATCCGCGAGGCCGAGGCGGCTCCCCTGGCGGAGCTGGCCGAAGCATTGCCGGCCTTGCAGGCCGTCGCCTTCAACGGCGCGACTTCGGCGCGGATAGGCCGGCGGCAGCTTGCAGGGCGGACCGGATGCGAGCTCCTCGACCTGCCCTCCAGCAGCCCCGCACATGCTGCGATGCGCCTCGCGGAAAAGCAGCAGCGGTGGAATTTGCTGCGGAAATTCCTCGCCTGATCCTTGCAATATCCCTGTCACACGCCAATTCTGGCGCTCAGGCAACGGAGTAACGCGCGTGACCAAGAAGAGCGAAAACTGGACCGGCAAGGCTGCCCTCGCGGGCGCGGCGATCGGTTCGGCCGCGCTGGCTGCGGCCGTGCTTTATTCCTCGCGCCGCAAGGACAAGGCCAAGAAGGACGCCGCGCCCAAGGAGCCACCGGTCGAACCGATCGAGACCGATTGAGGTCGGTGACCGGCGAACTTGCACCGCCGCCCCCGCCCGCTATAGGCTGACCGCCATGGAACCCGTCAGCCAGATCGAAGGCCGCGCCATCCCGTTAGGCCAGAAGAACGTCGACACCGACATCATCATTCCCGCGCATTGGCTGAAGACGATCAGCCGCGAAGGGCTGGGCAAGGGCGCGTTCGAGGCGCTGCGCAAGGATCCCGGCAACCTGTTCGACAGCGCCGAGTTCAAGGGCTCGCCGATCCTCGTCGCGGGCGACAATTTCGGCTGCGGATCGAGCCGCGAACATGCCGCCTGGGCCCTGCTCGACTTGGGCATCAAGGCGGTGATCGCGCCGTCGTTTTCCGACATCTTTTCGGGCAACGCCTTCAAGAACGGCATCCTGACCGTGGTCCTGCCCCAGGAAGCGGTCGACCGGCTGGTCGAGGTGGCGAAGACAGATCCTATCCATATCGATCTGGAACACCAGACCGTTACCACCCCGTTCCAGGATCGCTTCACGTTCGAGATCGACCCGTTCCGCAAGCACTGCCTGCTGGGCGGCCTCGACGAGGTGGGCCTGACCCTGGCCAAGGGCGACGCGATCTCGGCTTACGAGGGCGAGGCGAGGGCGCACCGGCCCTTCCTGGCGAGCCCGACGCTCGCGGCCTGACTTAACCGCCCGCTTAAAACCACTTCCCAATCCCCGCAAAACTTGCTTCCATGCGCGGCAACGGGTGAAGACGGCCCGTGCCAGCCCTTGGGAGAATTTGCACCATGAAAGCCCTTCGCACGCACGCCGTCGGCGGTCCGGAAACGCTCGTCCTCGACGAGGTCGAGACGCCGACCCCCGGACCGGGCCAGGTGCTGGTCGCGGTCAAGGCCTGCGCCATCAACTTTCCCGACACGCTGATGATCCGCGACCTCTACCAATTCAAGCCGCAGCGCCCGTATTCGCCCGGCGGTGAACTGGCCGGGGTCATCGAAGCGGTGGGCGAGGGCGTTACCGGCTGGAAAGCCGGCGACCGGGTGATCGCCTCGACCGGTAACGGCGGCCTCGCCGAAAAGGTCGTGGCCGATGCCGGCAAGCTTTACCCGCTGCCCGAGGGTGTCGATTTCGAGACCGGCGGCTCGCTGCTGATGACCTATGGCACGACGATCTACGGCCTCAAGGAACGCGGGGATCTCAAGGCCGGGGAAACCCTGCTGGTGCTCGGCGCGGCTGGCGGTGTCGGGATTTCGGCGATCGAGCTGGGCAAGGCGATGGGCGCGAAGGTGGTGGCCGGCGTCTCGACCGAGGAAAAGGCCGCGGTCGCGCGCGAGGCGGGGGCGGACGAGGTCGTGATCTATGGCCGGGGGCCGTTCGACAAGGCCCAGTCGAAGGAACTTGCCGACAAGTTCAAGGCCGCCTGCGGGCCGAACGGGGCGGACGTCGTCTATGACATCATCGGCGGCGAATATGCCGAGCCCGCGCTGCGCGCGATCGCGTGGGAGGGGCGCTACCTGGTGATCGGCTTCACCGCCGGCATCCCGAAGATCCCGCTCAACCTCACCCTGCTCAAGTCGTGCGACATCCGCGGTGTGTTCTGGGGCGCGTTCGTCGCCCGCGAGCCGAAGCGCAATGCCGAATACATCGCCGAGCTGTTCGAGCTGATGAAGGCGGGCCGGATCAAGCCCCGCGTGTCGGCCCGCTTCCCGCTGGAAAAGGGCGGCGACGCGATCGCCATGCTCGAAAACCGCCAGGCCGTGGGCAAGGTCGTGGTGACGATGGGGTGAGGTTGTTCCCCTCCCGCGAGCGGGAGGGGCTAGGGGTGGGCTTGTATCGGGTGCCGCTCCTGTAGACAGGCCCACCCCCGACCCCTCCCGCATGCAGGAGGGGGTTACTGGCGCTCCGCCGAATAGGCCGGCAAGGCCAGCTTCCAGTGGATCGCCGCGCCGCGCAGGGCAAACCCGGCGAGCGCGGCGACGGGCCACACCAGCTCGTTCGGCAGCTCCAGAACCTTGCCCCCCGCGCACAGCCCGGCCGAGAGCGCGGCGGCGGTCACGTAGAGTTCCGGCCGCATGAGGATCGACGGACGGCCGGCCAGCACGTCTCGAATGATCCCGCCGACGCAGCCGGTGATGATCCCCATCAGCACCGCCGGTATGGGGCCGACGCCATAGCCCAGCGCCTTGGCCGTCCCCAGAACGGCATAGGCACCAAGCCCGGCCGCGTCCGCCCAGTCGAGCGCCTCGCCCTCCCACCAGCGGCGCGGGGTGAACCACGCGACCATTGCCACCGCGAGGCACACCGGGGCCACCGCGGGATCACGCACCCAGAACACCGGCGCGCCGATCAGCAGGTCGCGCACCGATCCGCCGCCGACACCGGTGATCAGCGCGAAGAATGCCATCGTCACGAATGTCTGGCGAAGCTTTGCGGCGAGCAGCGCACCCGACAGCGCGAAGACCGCAATGCCGACGAGGTCGAGAAAGCCGAGGATCGCAGGCAGGTTGGGGGTCGGTAGGGGTGCCATCGGCCCCGCTCTTAGCCCGCTCTGCCGCGGGAAGCGAATGAGGATTAGGGAAATGGTCGGGCGCGTGGTAGAAGGCCGCTGCTGACGTCGAACATTTGCGACGGACTTCGCTGCTTCGAGTTTCGCCCGGCCTTTATCCGCCAGGCCCTGCCCTTACGACGACTTCCTTTCAGACTACGACCCGACGCACGGCCCGTTCGCACTCTCGCGGTCGGGCAACCCACGTTTCCTGAAAGGAACGCATCATGCCGATCGGCACCGTAAAATTCTTCAATATCGACAAGGGCTATGGCTTCATTCAGCCCGAGGACGGCGGCAACGACAGCTTCGTCCACATCTCGGCCGTTCAGGCCTCGGGCTTCCAGAGCCTCGATAAGGACCAGCGCCTGTCGTACGAGGTCGAAACCGGCCGGAACGGCAAGGCTTCGGCGGTCAATCTGGCCTCTGCCTGATCCTGACTTCCAGCTCCCGGGCGAAACCTTCGCCCGGGAGATACCCAAGGAAGGAGACCGGTCATGAGCCAGACCTATGAATTCTATGCCGAACAGGCACGCAAGTCGGCCGACGATGCCGCCTCTGCGGTTCTCGACAACGTGCGCGACAAGGCGCTTCGCTCGGAAAGTGCGTGGCGCGACCTCGCCGACCGGGCCCGCAAGGTCGAGCGCGACCGGGCCAGGCGGGATGCCGCGGCGCAGGCCGCACGCAATCTCGCAAGTGCGAGCCAGGAGCCCGCGACCTGACCCGGCAGGAGCAGCTCCACGCCCTTCGCGAGATCGCCCTGATCAACCGCTCGCATGCCACCTGCGCGATCGAGCAGGGGCTACACGACGGCCACGCGGTGCACCTGGCCGGACGGCGGATCGCACGGCGCCCACGCTGGCGCTGGCTGCGCGCCTGATTCTCAGACGCCCAGCAGCTTTTCCAGCTTGTCCTTGAGCGCGCCGATGCGCTCGGCAGCCTCCGTATAGGTCGCCATTTCCTCGCGCCGGGTGTTGCCGCGCGCTTCCTTGGCGGCTTCGAGGTAGCCTTCCTGGTCCGCTTCGAGGGCATCGACGAGGATTTCGATCTCGTCTTCGGTGAGGGTCAGCTTGATCGCCACGGCAGTGATTCCTTGAATGTGAAGGCGCGGCCCTAGATGCCTCACGCCGAAAATCCAAATCCCGTTCGTCATTGCAAGGCGCAAAGCGGCGAAGCAATCCGCCCGGACGCCGGATTGCCGCGGCCGGCGGCCTTGCGATGACGCCGGACCGATGGCGGTCCTAGCCGAGCAATGCGCCGATCAGCGTCGCCACCGCGATGCAGTCGCGGTCCGCATGGCGCGGGCCGATGACCTGCATGCCCGTCGGCAGGTGACCGGCGGAACCCACCGGCAGCACGGTCGAAGGCAGTTCGGGGAAGGTGGCGAGCCCGGCGTAGCCGAGCACGGCCTCCGCTCCGGCCGCGCCGCCGTTCACCGGCACCCGGCGCTGGTTCATCGGCAGGTCGTCGTGCGGGAACGCCGCCGTCGCGGCGGGCGGGGCGAGCACGAAGTCGATGCACTCGAACACCTTGCCCCACTGCCGCTTCAATCGCGCCTGCGCGTCGAGCAGGGCGAACCAGTCCGCCGCGCTCGCGACCTGCCCGTTCGGCCCCGGCGCGCCGCCCGACATCGCGATCTGCAGCATCTTCACATAGTGCCGGTGCGCCGCGCCGAGATCGGGCAGGCCCTCCACGCTCTCCACCACGTGCGCCCCGGCCTTGCGCAGCGCGTCCGCAGCCGCGGCGATGGGGGCGGCGACGCTCGCGTCGGCATCGACCATCGGCAGGCGGGACAGGTGGAGGAAGCGGCACTGGTCGAGCGGCCGGGCGCGGCGCGGCAGCGGGATGTCGAGCGTGAGGTCAAGCAGCAGGGCGAGGTCCTCGCCCGAACGTGCCAGCGGCCCGACCACCGACAGCGCGCGCGGGTGTCCGTCGGTGCCCGGCAAGTGGTGCCCGTCGGCAGAGACTACGCCCCACGTCGTCTTGTGCCCCCACACGCCGGAAAAGTGCGCGGGCACGCGGATCGAGCCGCCGATGTCGCTGCCGTATTCCGCTGGGACCATTCCCGCCGCCAGCGCCGCCGCACCCCCGCCCGAAGTCCCGCCGGGCGAGCGCGCCGGGTCGTGCGGGTTGACCGTGCGGCCATAGACCGGGTTGGTCGCCTGCCAGTCCGCGAGCAGCGGCGGCACGTTGGTCTTGCCCAGGATCACCGCGCCGGCGCGCTTGAGGCGCTGGACGACCACGGCGTCGGCGGTGGCGGTGTAACCCTTGTAGTCTTCGACCCCCCAGGTGGTCGGCAGGCCGGCGATGTCGAAGCTTTCCTTGACCGTCATCGGCACCCCGAACAGCGGCCGCGCCGGGTCGGGGTGGCCGAGCGCCTTCACCGCCTCGCGGGCACGGTCGAAGTCGCGGACGACCACGGCGTTGATCGGACCGTCCAGCGACTCTATGCGGGCGATTGCGGCGTCGACCGCCTCGAGCGGTGACAACTCGCCGCGGGCGATCTGCTCGGCAAGCGCGATCGCGCCCGGTTCCTGCGTGAGCGTGGGGATCATCGGCGCCTCTCCTGCCAACCTCTTTGCCGCGAGGATGGCGGGATCGCGCGCCGATGGGAAGGTCGGATGTGGCGTGACTAGATGTGGATCGGCTTGCCGGTCACCGCCATCGCCGCTTCCTTGATCGCCTCGGAGTGCGTCGGGTGGGCGTGGCAGGTATAGGCGATGTCTTCGCTCGTCGCGCTGAATTCCATCGCCAGTGCCGCTTCCGCGATCATCGTGCCGGCGACCGAGGCGATGCACCACACGCCGAGCACGCGGTCGGTCTTGGCGTCGGCAATGACCTTCACGAACCCTTCGGGCTCGTGGTTGGTCTTGGCCCGGCTGTTGGCGAGCATCGGGAACTTGCCGACCTTGATCTCCCGCCCGCCTTCCTTGGCGGCTTCCTCGGTCAGGCCGACGCCGGCAAACTCGGGCATGGTGTAGACCACGCCGGGGATCACGTCGTGGTTCACGATGCCGGTGAGGCCGGCGATGTTCTCGGCCACGGCGATGCCTTCATCCTCGGCCTTGTGCGCGAGCATCGGGCCCGGGATCACGTCACCCACGGCCCACACCCCGTCGACCTTGGTGCGGAAGTCGTGGTCGGTCTCGATCTGGCCGCGCTGGTTGAGCTCCAGTCCGATCTTGTCCAGTCCAAGGCCGTCGACGTTGGGACGGCGGCCGATGGAGACGAGCACGCAGTCCGCCTCCAGCGTTTCGCTCGCGCCGCCGGCGGCGGGCTCGAGGGTGAGCGTCGCCTTGCCGCCCTTGACGGTCACGCCGGTGACCTTGGTGGAAAGCTTCAGCGCAATGCCCTGCTTCTTGAAGATCTTCGCCGCTTCCTTGCGGACGTCGCCGTCCATGCCGGGGAGCAGCTGGTCGAGGAATTCGACCACCGTCACCTCGGCTCCCAGACGCCGCCAGACCGAGCCCAGCTCCAGCCCGATCACGCCGCCGCCGATCACCACCATCTTCTTCGGCACCGCCGGCAATTCCAGCGCGCCGGTGCTGTCGACCACGACCTTCTGGTCGATCTCGACCCCGGGCAGCGGGGTGACCGAGGAGCCGGTGGCGATGACGATGTTCTTCGCGGTGACCTTCTCGCCCGCGACGGTCACGGTGTGCGCATCCTCGAACGCGGCGCGGCCCTTGAGCCAGGTGACCTTGTTCTTCTTGAACAGGAACTCGATCCCGCCGGTCAGCTGCTTGACCGCGTCGCGGCGCTGGCCGTGCATGACCTCGAGGTTCAGCCTGGGCGCGACCTCGATGCCCATCTTGGCCATCGTACCGTTCGCGGCGGCGTCGAAGAACTCCGAGGCGTGCAGCATCGCCTTCGACGGAATGCACCCGACGTTGAGGCACGTCCCGCCGAGCGTCTCGCGGCTTTCCGCGCAGGCGGTCTTCAGCCCGAGCTGCGCCGCGCGGATCGCGGCGACATAGCCGCCCGGACCGGCACCGATGACGAGGACGTCGTAGTCGTATTCAGCCATTTTCCAACTCCTGCGTCCCCGCGAAGGCGGGGACCTCGTGCCGACAGGCGGACCGTGTCCGGCCTGAGGCTCCCGCCTTCGCGGGAGCGCGCGGCAGTTTAGAGATCAATGAGAAGCCGCGTCGGGTCCTCGATCGCTTCCTTGATGGTCTTCAATGCGGTCACCGCTTCGCGCCCGTCGATCAGGCGGTGATCGTAGCTGAGCGCGAGGTACATCATCGGGCGGATCACGATCTGCCCGTCGCGGACCACCGGGCGGTCCTCGATGCGGTGAAGGCCGAGCACCGCCGACTGCGGCGGGTTGATGATCGGGGTGGACATCAGCCCGCCGAAGATCCCGCCGTTGGAGATGGTGAAGGTGCCGCCCTGCATGTCGGCCATCGTCAGCGCACCCTCCTTGGCCCGCTTGCCGAGGTCGCCGATCGCCTTTTCGATGTCGGCGAAGCCGAGCTTGTCGACGTTGCGGACCACCGGCACGACCAGCCCGTTGGGGGCCGAGACCGCGACCGAGAGATCGACGTAGTCGAAGTACACGATCTCCTCCCCGTCGATCTGGGCGTTGACCGAGGGGATGTCTTTCAGCGCGAGGCACGCGGCCTTGGCGAAGAAGCTCATGAAGCCGAGCTTCACGCCGTGCTTCTTCTCGAACACGTCCTTGTACCTGTTGCGGGCGTCGATCACCGCGCTCATGTCCACGTCGTTGAACGTGGTGAGCATCGCCGCTGTTTCCTGCGCCGACTTCAGCCGCTTGGCGATGGTCTGGCGCAAGCGGGTCATCTTCACGCGCTCTTCGCGGCGTTCCCCGGTGGCGGCGGGCGCCGGGGCTGCTGCCGGGGCGGGGGCAGGCGAGGGAGCGGGGGCCGGCGCGGCCTGCTTGGCCTGGGCGGCGGCGACCACGTCTTCCTTGGTGATCCGGCCATCCTTGCCAGAGCCGCGGATCGTCGCCGGGTCGATCCCGTGTTCGAGCACCGCGCGGCGCACCGCGGGCGAAAGCGCGGCGGCGTCTTCCTTGGCGATGCTTTCCGAGGCCGGCGCGGTCGGTGCTTCGGTCCGCTCGGCCACCGGCTGCGCACCGGCGGCGGCGACGCCGTCCTCGATCAGCGCGATGACCGCGCCGACGGTGACGTTGTCGCCTTCCTGGAACAGGTGCGCGCCCATCACGCCGGACACCGGCGAGGGCACGTCGATCGCGACCTTGTCGGTCTCGAGGCTGGCGATCGGCTCGTCGAGCTTGACCGCCTCGCCAGGCTGCTTGAGCCACTGGCCGATGGTGGCTTCGCTGACGCTTTCGCCGAGGGTGGGGACCTTCACTTCACTGGACATTGAATTTTCCCGTTTTCTCCAACCCGTCCGTGCTGAGCCTGTCGAAGCACTGCTCTTCACTTCGGGGGTGTCAAAAGAAAGTACGGCCCTTCGACAAGCTCAGGGCGGACGGTTCCATATTCCTTACTTCTTCGGGCCCTTCGCCGCCGCGGCGCGGCGGATTTCGCCGCGGACCGAGGTGCCGAGCGCGTGGCTGATCAGCGCGGCCTGCTCGGACGTATGGCGGCTGGCGAGGCCGGTCGCCGGCGAGGCCGCCGGGTTGCGTCCGGCATAGCGCGGGCGGGTGACCTTGCAGCCGGCCGACTTCAGCGATTCCTCGATGAACGGCTCGACGAAGAACCACGAGCCGTTGTTGCGCGGCTCTTCCTGGCACCACACCACGTCTTCCAGCAGCGGCATCCGCGCAAGACGGATGGCCAGCGGCTCGCCCGGGAACGGGTAGAGCTGCTCGAGCCGGATGATCTGGGTGTCCTCGATCCCCGCCGCGTCGCGCGCTTCCATCAGGTCGAGCGCGACCTTGCCCGAACACAGCACGACCTTGCGGGTCTTCTCGTCAGGCGCGCCGTTCTTGTCGGAGAGGATGCGCTTGAAGTGCGCCTCGCCGATAAACTCGCTCGCCTCGCTGCGGGCCAGCGGGTGGCGCAGCAGCGACTTGGGGCTCATGATGATGAGCGGCTTGCGGAACGGGCGGTGCATCTGCCGGCGAAGGACGTGGAAGTAGTTGGCCGGGCTGGTGATGTTGCAGACCTGGATGTTGTCCTCGGCGCAGAGCTGGAGGTAGCGCTCCAGCCGGGCCGACGAGTGTTCCGGTCCCTGCCCTTCGTACCCGTGCGGCAGCAGCAGGACGAGCCCGTTGGCGCGCAGCCACTTCGATTCCGAGGCGGCGATGTACTGGTCGATCACGATCTGCGCGCCGTTGGCGAAGTCGCCGAACTGGGCCTCCCACAGCACCAGCGTCTTGGGATCGGCGCTGGCGTAGCCGTATTCGAAGCCCAGCACGCCGTATTCGGAGAGCGGGCTGTCATGGACCTCGAAGCGGCCGTGGGGCAGCGTGGTCAGCGGGACGTACTTGTGCTCGTCGGTCTGGTCGACCCACACCGCGTGACGCTGGCTGAAGGTGCCGCGTCCCGAGTCCTGGCCGGAGAGGCGCACGTTGAAGCCCTCGGTCACGAGGCTGCCAAAGGCGAGCGCCTCGCCCGTCGCCCAGTCGAAGCCCGCGCCGCTCGAGAACATCTCGCGCTTGGCATCGAGCACGCGGCCGAGCGTCTTGTGGATTTCGAGCCCTTCCGGAACCGTCGTCAGCGTGCGGCCGAGGCTGTCGAACAGCTTCTGGTCGATGCCGGTGGCGACGTTGCGCCGCGCGGTGACCGGATCGGCCGGGCGGTTGAGGCCCGACCAGCGCCCGCCGAACCAGTCGGCCTCGTTGGCCTTGTAGCTCTTGGCCGCGGTGAACTCGTTCTCGAGCGTGGCGACGAAGCGGTCTTCGTTCTCGCCCTTCCAGTTCCTGTCGATCACGCCCTGCGCGGTCAGGCGCTCGGCATAGAGCGTCGAGACCGCGGGATGCTGGCGGATGCGGCGGTACATCAGCGGCTGGGTGAAGCCCGGCTCGTCGCCCTCGTTGTGGCCGAAGCGGCGATAGCACCACATGTCGACCACGATGTCGCGGCCGAAGGTCTGGCGATAGTCGATCGCCATCTTGCAGGCGAAGGTCACCGCTTCCGGATCGTCGCCGTTGACGTGGAGGATCGGTGCCTGGACGCCCTTGGCGACGTCGGACGGGTACGGCGAGCCGCGCGAGAACTGCGGGCTGGTGGTGAAGCCGATCTGGTTGTTGATGACGAAGTGGATGCACCCGCCGGTGTTGTAGCCCCTGACGCCCGAAAAACCGAAGCACTCCCAGACGATGCCCTGGCCCGCAAATGCGGCGTCGCCGTGGATCAGCACGGGCAGCACGGTCTTATGCTTGCCGGGACCGATGTCCTCGCGGAACACCTGCTGGGCGCGGACCTTGCCGAGCACGATCGGATCGACGGTTTCGAGGTGCGAGGGGTTGGGCACGAGGCTCATGTGCACCTTGGTCCCGTCGAACTCGCGGTCGGTCGAGGTGCCGAGGTGGTACTTGACGTCGCCCGACCCGCCGACGTCCTCGGGGTTGGCGGTGCCGCCCGAGAATTCGTGGAAGATCACGCGGTAGGGCTTGGCCATCACGTTGGCGAGCACGTTGAGGCGGCCGCGGTGGGCCATGCCATAGACGATCTCGCGCACGCCCTTCTGGCCGCCGTACTTGATCACGGCTTCGAGCGCGGGGATCATCGATTCGCCGCCGTCGAGGCCGAAGCGCTTGGTCCCGACGTACTTCTTGCCGAGGAACTTCTCGTACTGCTCGCCGCGGATCACGGCGGCGAGGATCGCCTTCTTGCCTTCGGGGGTGAAGTCGATCGACTTGTCACCGCCCTCGATCCGCTCCTGGATGAAGCGGCGTTCCTCGACGTCGGCGATGTGCATGTATTCGAAGCCGACCTTGCCGCAGTAGTTGCGGCGCAGGATCTCGACCAGTTCGCGCACCGTGGTCCAGTCGAGGCCGAGCGCGCCGCCGACGAAGACCTTGCGGTCCAGCGCCGCGCCGGTGAAGCCGTGGTACTCGGGCGTCATGTCGGCCGGCAGGTCGCGCTTGGCGAGGCCCAGCGGGTCGAGGTCGGCGGCAAGGTGGCCGCGCACGCGATAGGTGCGCACCAGCATCATCGCCCGGATCGAATCCTGTGCGGCCTGCTCGACCGCTTCCTCGGACAGCGCCGCGCCCTGCTTTTTCGCCGCAGCCTTGATCGCGACCTGCATCGCCATCGGATCGAGCGCGGCGGTGAGCTCGCCCTCGGCGCCGGGATCGGTCACCGGCCAGCGCTTGCTCGCCCACGACGGACCCGCCTGCGGCTCGTCCTGAGCGGCGTCGGGAAGGAAATCGTGCAGTTCTTGACCCATGTCGTTTCGTCCTTGGGCCGTCCCGGGGAGGAGATGGCCGATCCTTGCTATACCAACTGCGTCCCCGCGAAGGCGGGGATCTCGTGCCGCCAAGCGGATCCTCACGTGGTGCCTGTTCTTTTTTGTCAGCGGCCACTGATGGTGCGGCGAGGCTGAGAAAACCTACTTCGATCTCAATCGTTCAGCGTGCCGGTCAGGTCCCGCCATTCGGGATTGCGCTCGACGATCCGCGCCACTTTCCAATCACGGTTCCATTTCTTCATCCGGAACTCGAAGAGTCTGGCGTCTTGCAGATCGTCAAATCGCTCGAACCACACGAGGGTCTGACAGTTGTACTTCTTGGTGAAACCCGCGACCTCGCCGCTGCGATGCTGGAGCAACCGTTGCGGCAGGTGGCTGGTAACGCCGATGTATAAAACTCCGTCGGGGCGGTTGGTCAGGATATAGACGTAACCCGCCTTCATCCGTTCCGCCCGTCCCGAAAACCATCTGCTCCCCCGCGAAGGCGGCGGCCTCTCTCAATCAAGCGGTCCGCCTGGTTGAACGAGGTCCCCGCCTGCGCGGGGACGCAGCGCCCATCAAATCAGGCAAGCTCCTTCAGCAGCGCATCGAGCGTGGTGCCCAGCTCGGAAGGCGAGGCCGCCACGCGGATGCCGGCGTCTTCCATCGCCGCGATCTTGTCCTCGGCGCCGCCCTGGCCGCCCGAGACGATTGCCCCGGCGTGGCCCATGCGGCGGCCCGGAGGCGCCGTGCGGCCCGCGATGAAGCCGGCCATCGGCTTCTTGCGCCCGCGCTTGGCTTCGTCCTTGAGGAACTGCGCCGCTTCTTCTTCGGCCGAGCCGCCGATCTCGCCGATCATGATGATCGACTTGGTCTCGTCGTCGGCGAGGAACAGCTCGAGCACGTCGATGAAGTTGGTGCCGTTGACCGGGTCGCCGCCGATGCCGACCGCGGTGGTCTGGCCGAGGCCGATGTTGGTGGTCTGGAACACCGCTTCATAAGTGAGGGTGCCCGAACGGCTGACGACGCCGACCGAGCCCTTCTTGAAGATCGAGCCGGGCATGATGCCGATCTTGCACTCGTCCGGGGTCAGCACGCCGGGGCAGTTCGGGCCGATCAGGCGCGACTTCGAGCCCTGCAGGGCGCGCTTGACGCGGATCATGTCGAGCACCGGGATACCCTCGGTGATGCACACGATCAGTTCCATCTCGGCGTCGATTGCCTCGAGGATCGAGTCCGCGGCGAACGGCGGCGGGACGTAGATGCACGACGCGGTCGCGCCCGTGACGGCCTTGGCCTCGGCCACGGTGTCGAAGTTGGGCAGGCCGATGTGGGTCGTGCCGCCCTTGCCGGGGGTCACGCCGCCGACCATCTGCGTGCCATAGGCGAGCGCCGCTTCGGTGTGGAACGTACCGGTCGCGCCGGTCATCCCTTGCGTGATGACCTTGGTGTTCTTGTTGACGAGAATGCTCATTCAATCAGCTCCTGGGGGAGAGTTACTCTATTTGGTACCGCGCCCCCGCGAAGGCGGGGGCCTCCATCCGTCAAGCGGACCGCTTGGCCGAACGAGGTCCCCGCCTGCGCGGGGACGCAGCGTGTCAGGCGTTTCAGCCCAGGTTACCGTCGATGCCCTTGCAGGCGACCAGCAGTTCCTTGACCGCGTCGACCGAGACCTGGAGGCCGGCCTTGTCTTCGTCGTCCAGCTCGATTTCGATCACCTTCTCGACGCCGCCGGCGCCGATCATGACCGGCACGCCGACATAGAGACCGTCGAGGCCGTACTGCCCGTCAACGTAGGCCGCGCAGGGTAGGATGCGCTTCTGGTCGTTGAGATAGGCCTCCGCCATGGCGATGCCAGAGGCGGCCGGAGCGTAGAATGCCGAGCCGGTCTTGAGCAGGGCGACGATCTCGCCGCCGCCGCCGCGGGTGCGCTTGACGATCGCGTCGATCTTTTCCTGCTTCGACAGGCCCATCTTGACGAGGTCGGGCACCGGGATGCCGTTGACGGTTGAGTAGCGCACCACCGGGACCATGGTGTCGCCGTGGCCGCCGAGCACGAAGGTGTTCACGTCGCGCACCGACACGTCGAACTCGTCGGCGATGAAGTGGCTGAAGCGCGCCGAGTCGAGCACGCCGGCCATGCCGACGACCATGTTGTGCGGCAGGCCCGAATATTCGCGCAGCGCCCAGACCATCGCGTCGAGCGGGTTCGTGATGCAGATGACGAACGCGCCGGGGGCGTGGGCCTTGATGCCTTCGCCGACCGCCTTCATCACGTTGAGGTTGATGCCGAGCAGGTCGTCGCGGCTCATCCCCGGCTTGCGGGGGACGCCGGCGGTGACGATGATGACGTCCGCGCCCGCGATGTCGGCATAGTCGTTGGTGCCGGTGATCTTGGCGTCGAAGCCTTCGACCGGGCCGCACTGCGAAAGGTCGAGCGCCTTGCCCTGGGGCACGCCGTCAACAACGTCGAAAAGGACGATGTCGCCCATTTCCTTCTGGGCGGCGAGGTGGGCGAGGGTCCCACCGATATTGCCCGCGCCGATCAGCGCGATCTTCTTGCGTGCCATGCTCTGTCCTTCCCTTGCGCGGGACCAAGGCCATTGCGAGCCGCAGACGCCCACCCGTGCCCCGCGAGACGGGCAGGCGCGATGCGGATTCGGTTCGCCCTAGGCCGGTGGGAAGGGGATTGCAACCGCCAAAAGTCCCGTATTCCGGGCTTTCAATGATAATGGTTCGCAATATCAGGAAGCGACGCGACGAGCACCGTCAGCGCGCCGCACCCTGTCCCTTTCCGCTACGGCGCGCAAGCAGCCGCGCGGCGCGGCGGCGGTCGAAGGTGCCGCACACCGCGGCCCAGCGATCGTGGGCGGCAAGGTCGCCGGCGGCCAGCGCTTCGAGCGCCAGTTCCTCGGCGCGGGCCGGGGTGGCAAGGCCATTGGCGGCGAACAGACGCAGCGCCGCGGCGAGCACCGCATCGGCCTCGGTCGCCTTGGCGCGGTTGTCGTTGGCCGCGCGCAAGGGGCCGCGCCTGAGCTCGCAGGCGAAGGCGGCGGCGGGCCAGCCGAATGCAGGGGTGTGACGGATCATTGCCGGGTATCCTTTCGTCCGTCGGTCTCTCGGACGAGGCTCTAGCGCGGGCGGCCTAACGCGGGGTTCGGCGGTCTGGTTTCCGGAGTGTTTACGATGCTTCTACAGGCCCACCCCTAACCCCTCCCGCATGCGGGAGGGGGACTATGCTCCGCGATTGTGTGAGAGCGCTGCTTATTCTCCCACTCCCGCTTGCGGGAGGGGGCCGGGGGGTGGGCCTGTCTCAGCCTATCCCGTCGGCTGGGCGATCCACTTGCCCGCGTTCTCGTACTCCGGCCGCACCGAGCCCGAGCCGGAGGTCGCCGCGCCGCCTTCCAGCCCCTGTGCGCGGAACAGCGTCTCGCCGCCGCGCTGCTGGAGCGCGGGCGCGTATTGCGGGGTCGCGGCGGGCGCGGGCGCGGCGTCGGAGTGGATCGCGGCGCGCGTGGCCGGAGGAAGCGCGGCTTCATAGGCCTTGGCGAGCTGGACCGGATCGAACGCGGTGGTCGGCTCCGGCGTCCAGGTGCGCGGGTGCGGGGCAGGGATCGGCTCGCGCCCGGCATAGACCGCATTGAACGCCGCCGGACGGCCCGCTGCGCCGGCCCAGCGGTAGAAGCGGTGCGCACCGATCGTGCCGATATAGGCGAGGCTGTCGGCCCAGTAGGGATGGATCGCGGTGGTGTGGTAATGCGTCGCGAGCCCGACCGGGGCATAGACGTATCCGGCCATCGCCTCACTCGCAATCCGCCGCGCCCGTTCCCAGAAAGCGAGCATGGGCTTGCGCGCCAGCGAGCCGTCGCAGGTGAAGCTGAACTGGCACCCGGTGCGCAGTTCCGAGCCCTGGTAGACCACGCCGCAGACGGTGTTGGGATAGCTGGGGTGCGCCACGCGGTTGAGCACGACCTGCGCCACCGCGCGCTGGCCGGCGTCGGGCTCGCTCGCCGCTTCATAATAGATCGCGGTGGTCAGGCATTGGATCGCCCGCGAGCGGTCTTCCGGCGCCGTGACCGAAAGCAGCGGCCGCGCCGCGGGGCCAGCCGGGGAGGCAGCGCTGGCGAAGCTTTCGTCATAGCGGTGGTCGTCCCACGCGGCCTGCGCCGCCTTGGGCGCGAGCACGCCGCTGTCCGACTGGTCCATGTAGTAATAGGCCGAGCCGGGGAAGTTATCGCCCGCGCTCTCGAACGGCATCGCAGGTCGTCCGCCCGCGGCCTGCGCTGCGTCGATCGCCCCGCCGCCCCAGCCGATCGGGCCCAGGATCATGCCGAGCAGGATCACGCCGAGGATCCCCAGCGCGCGCTGTCGCCGCGCCTTGTTCGGGCGCAGGGCGCGGGCGATGGTCGTGGCATCGCGGCGCCGGATCCGCGCCTCGAAGTCGCGCGGGCGCAGGTCTTCCGGCAGGGGAAGCGGCGGCACCGGGCGGTAGGCGATTTGGAGCGGCATCGGCGGGATGGGCGAGTCCTGAAAGTTGTCCGGCCCGGCTAGCGCGCACGCGCCGCCCCCGCACCCGCGCATTTGCCGGCGTGCCGATCCGGCACACGGGCCGCGACTAGCATTAAGGCGTTAACGAAACGGACCCGTCCGGTTGTCCCCAACCCCACCGTCATTGCGAGGCCGACGGCCGAAGCAATCCAACGGTTTGCACCGGCCCTGGATTGCCGCGCCGCTTCGCGGCTCGCAATGACGTTGTGGGGTGATCTTGGGCGAGGGACCCCTGGCAACCCAGCAACCTTCGACCGTCATTGCGAGGCCGAAGTCCGAAGCAATCCAGCGTTTCGCGCCCCCCCTGAATTGCCGCGCCGCTTCGCGGCTCGCAATGACGATCCCTGCATCTGCCGCTTCCCGGCTCGCAATGACGGTTGCATTGCAGCACGCCCGGGCATAGAGGCCGCCGCGACGCCAACGGTGCCCCGCGAGGGGCTTCAAAGGGAACCCGGTTCAATGCCGGGGCTGCCCCCGCAACTGTAACCGGAGAGCGCCTTGCCCACGATGCCACTGGCGAAAGCCGGGAAGGCGGGCAGGAGCGTGATGACCCGGGAGCCAGGAGACCTGCCGCTGGTGGTCGCTTCCGCAGCCGGGCGGGGTGTACCGGGTGCAGTCGAGGGCGTTCCCGCGCATGGTCCCGCGCGGCGCTCCCGTCACGGGCGACGATTGTCGTTCGTGGACCGGGAGTGAAGAATGCGTTCCAAGTACCTGCTTTTGCTGACCTCGGTTCTGGCTGCAAGCCCCGCGCTGGCGCAAGAGGACGAAGTCTATTCGGTCGCCAACCGCCAGCCTGCCACCGCCATCACCGTCGTCGCCACCGGCTCGAAGACCCTGATCGCCGACACCGGCCAATCGGTCAGCGTGATCGACCATTCCGAGATCCAGGCCGTGCAGGGTCCCGACCTCACCCGCGTGCTCGAGCGCCTGCCCGGCGTGACCTTCTCGCGCAACGGCGACCTCGGCGCGTTCACCGGCGTGCGCGTGCGCGGCGCGGACGCCGAGCAGGTGCTGGTCCTGCTCGACGGGGTGCGGATCAACGATCCCGGTGCGCCGGGCGGCGGCTATGACTTCGGCTCGCTGCTCGCCGGCGGGATCGAGCGGGTGGACCTGCTGCGCGGCTCGAACTCGGTGGTCTGGGGCAGCCAGGCGATCGGCGGGGTGATCGCGCTGACCAGCCGCAAGCTAGACGGGATCGAGGGCGGGGTGGAATACGGCGCACGCGACAGCGTCACCGCCGATGCCGCCGCCGGGATCGCCCGAGACGGCTACGACATGTCGCTGAACGGCGGCTATTCGCGCACCGACGGCATTTCCGCCTCGGCCGCCGGGACCGAGCCCGACGGCTTCCGCCAGTGGCGCATCGGCGGGCGCGGCAGCGCGGTGCTGGCGGGGGCGCTCTCAGCCACCTTCGCCGCCCGCTATGCCGACAGCAAGCTGGAGATCGACGGATTTGGCGGCCCGCCGGACTATGCCTTCATCGACACGCCCGAGTACCAGACCGCCCGCGAAGCCTCGGGCCGCGCCGGGCTGACCTATGCGTCGTACCCGCTGGCGCTCGATGCCGGGTTCGCGATTTCCGACACGCGCCGCGAATATTTCGACGCCCCCGGCGCGGCCGGGCCGAACTATGCGACCAAGGGGCGCAGCGAGCGCGCCGACCTGTCCGGCAGTTATCAGTTCGGCAGCGGCGTGCGGTTGGACTTCGGCGCGGACAGCGAGTGGACGCACTTCTCCACCCTGTTCGATCCGGAGGTCGATGCCCGACTGTCGAGCGGCCATGCCCTCCTTGGCTATGACGCGGGTCGCTTCGATATCGCCGCGGGCGTGCGCTATGACGACCACAGCCGGTTCGGCGGGGAGTGGACGTTCGGTGCCAACGGCAGCGTCGGGCTGGTCGACTCGCTGCGCCTGCGCGCCAGCTACGGCGAGGGCTTCAAGGCGCCGACCCTGTTCCAGCTTTACTCGAACTTCGGCAACCAGGCGCTTGTTCCGGAACAGAGCCGGTCCTACGACGCCGCGCTTGAATGGGGTGACCGCAACCAGCGCTTCCACGCCGCGCTGACCCTGTTCCGCCGCGACAGCCGCGACCTCATCGACTTCGTCTCGTGCTTTGGGGTGACCACGGGCATCTGCACGAACCGCCCGTTCGGCACTTACGACAACGTCGCCCGCGCCCGCGCCGAGGGCTTCGAGGCGGAGCTTGGCGCGAAGCTCTCCGAGCGCTTCACCGCGCAGGCGGCCTATACCTACGTCAAGGCGACCAACCGCACCGCCGGGGACTTCCGCGAAGGCAACGACCTCGCCCGCCGCCCGCGCCACGCGCTGACCGTCTCGGCCGACTGGGACAGCCCGTGGGGCCTCGCGCTCGGCGCGGATTTGCGGCTGGTGGGCGACAGCTTCGACGACAGCTTCAATTCGGCCCGCCTCGACGGGTACGAACTGGTCACGCTGCGGGCGAGCCTGCCGGTGACGCAGCAGGTCGAGCTGTACGGCCGGATCGAGAACCTGTTCGACGTCGATTACGCCACCGCCGCCGGGTACGGCACGCCGGGGCGCTCCGCGTTCGTCGGCGTGCGGGGGCGGTTCTGAAGATCCGCAACGCCCTGCGCTCCCGCGAAGGCGGGAGCCCAGTGCGGCAGAGGTCGTGCTGGCCGCTGTGGGTCCCCGCCATCGCGGGGACCCTGGGGCTCACCGGCTGCACTCTTGCGCCCGCGCCGGCCCCGCTCGCGCAACAGCGCCCGACCATCGTCAGCCTCAACCCCTGCGCCGATGCGGTGCTGGCCGAGGTCGCCGATCCCGCGCAGCTGCTGGCGATCTCGCACTACAGCCACGATCCGCGCTCGACCTCGATGGACCTGGCGACGGCCCGGCGGTTCCGCGCGGTCGGCGGGACGGTCGAGGAGGTGCTGGCGCTGAAGCCCGACATGGTGGTTTCGGGGACCTTCCTCGCGCCCGCCACCCGCGCCGCTTTCGAACGGCTCGGCATCCGGGTCGAGCTTCTGCCGATCGCCGCGACCGTCGAGGAGAGCGAGGCGCAAGTGCGGACCCTCGCCACGCTGGCCGGCCATCCCGGGCGCGGCGAGGCGATGGTCGCGCGGATCGACGCCGCGCTGGCAAGGGCCGCACCCGCGCCGGGTGAAGCACCGGTGTCCGCGCTGGTCTGGCAGTCGGGCGGGATCGTGCCCGGGCAGGGGACGCTGATCACCGACCTGCTCGGCCGCACCGGCTTCACCAGCTTCAGCGCCGCGCGCGGGATGGGACAGGCCGACGTCATGCCGCTCGAGACGGTGCTCGCCGATCCGCCGCGGTTGATCCTCACGGCGGGCGATGTCCACGGCGAGGAAGACCGCATGCTGGCCCATCCGGCGCTGGCGGAGTTGCCCGGAACCCTGCGCACGCGGTTCGCGCCGTCGCTGCTCTATTGCGGCGGTCCGACGATTGCGAAGGCGGCCGAGCGGCTGGCCGAGGTGCGGGCTTGGGTGACGTCAGCCCGACAGCAGACCCTGCGCCCCCGCGAAGGCGGGGGTCTCCCTCCGTCAAGCGGACCGTATGCGGTACGAGGTCCCCGCCTTCGCGGGGACGCACAGGTTGTTGCAGGCGGACCTTCGCGATGACCCGCCCCGTCCCCCTGCTCCTCGCCGCGCTGGCGCTGCTTGTCCCGCTTTCGCTGCTGGCCGGACGGGTGTGGATCAGCCCGCTCCAGCCGCTCGGCCCGGAAGCCAGCGTCATCCTGATGGAGCTGCGCCTGCCGCGCGCGGTGCTGGCGCTGGTGGTCGGCGCGGGGCTGGGGGCGAGCGGGGCGGCGATGCAGGGGTATTTGCGCAATCCGCTGGCCGATCCGGGCCTGTTCGGCATCGCGCCCGGGGCGGCGCTCGGCGCGGTGCTCTCATTCTACATGGGCTATGCCGCGCAACCCTTTGCCCTGCCATTGTTTGCCCTCGCCGGGGCGGCCGGGGCGATGGCGCTGCTCGCGCTGATCGCCGGGCGGAACGGGTCGGTCGCGCTGTTCACGCTGGCGGGGATGATGATCGCGAGCCTGGCCGGCGCGCTGACCAGCCTCGCCATCTCGCTCTCGCCCAACCCGTTCGCCTTGTCGGAGATCGTCACCTGGCTGATGGGGGCGCTGACCGACCGTTCGTGGCGCGAGGTCTGGCTCGCCGCGCCGCCGATCCTCGCCGGGATCGTGCTGCTGCGCATGGCCGGACCGGCGCTCGATGCGCTCACCCTGGGCGAGGCGGCGGCGCGCTCGCTCGGGATCGCCCCGGGGCGGCTGCAGTGGCTGGTGATCGGCGGGGTCGGGCTGACCGTCGGCGCGGGCGTCGCGGTGGCCGGGATCATCGGCTTCGTCGGGCTGATCGTGCCGCACCTGCTGCGCCCGTTCACCGACCGGCGACCGTCGTCGCTGATCGTGCCCTCGGCGCTGGCGGGGGCGCTGCTGCTGCTGCTCGCCGATTGCCTGTGCCGGATCCTGCCGATGGCCAGCGAGCTGCGGCTGGGCATCGCGCTCAGCCTGCTCGGCGCGCCGTTCTTCCTCGCGCTGCTCCTCCACCTGCGCCGGGGGATCGCCTGATGCTCGCTGCCGAGCACCTCCACCTCAAGCGCGGCAAGACCGAAATCCTGCGCGGGATTTCGCTGGCGCTGCGGCCGGGCGAGGTCACCGCGATCTGCGGTCCCAACGGCGCGGGCAAATCGACCTTGCTGTCGGCGCTGGCCGGGCTCGAGCGAGACGAGGGCCGGGCGCTGCTCGATGGCACCCCGCTGCGCCGGATGACCCCGCGCGAGCGGGCGCGGGCGATCGGCTACCTGCCGCAGTCGGGCGAGGTCGCGTGGAACGTCGATGTCGCGACATTGGCCGGGCTGGGCCGCCTGCCGTGGGACACCGGCGCGGCAGAGAACGACGCGGCAGTTGCTGCGGCTCTGACCGCCCTTGACTTGGACGCGCTGGCCACGCGCCCCGTCCACGCGCTGTCGGGCGGCGAGCGGGCGCGGGCGCTGCTGGCGCGGGTGCTGGCGGGGACGCCGCGCTGGGTCCTGGCCGACGAGCCGCTCGCCGCGCTCGACCTCGCGCACCAGATCGCGCTGCTGGCGCGGCTGCGGGCGCTGGCCGCTGAGGGCTGCGGGGTGGTGCTTGTGCTCCACGACCTGTCGCTGGCGATGAACCATGCCGACCGAGTGGCGGTGCTGAGTGGCGGCACGCTGGTCGCCGACGGGCCGCCGGAAGAATCGCTGGCCGAAGGGGTGATCGAGCAGGTCTGGGGAGTGCGAGCGCGCTGGCTCGGAGGGCAGGGAGCCCGCGCGCTCGCCGCCGTCTAGCGCCGTTTCCGCGGCTGTCGCAGCGCGGCGCCGAAGCGCCGGAATGCGGCCTCGCCGCCCCGGTCGAGGAACCGGGCGACCATCGCCTCGCGCAAGGGCCCGCGCGGGGGAAGGTCGGTGCCGAGCAGTTCCTCGATCCAGATCCGGGACAGCGAATGCGATTCGCGGGAAGGGCGCAGAGACGACATGACCCGCTTGTCGCAGCTTGCCGCGTTAACCACTGTGCGGAACCGCACAGCGCGGCGAGTTCAGCCGTGCTTTTCGATCAGCAGGTCGTCGTGGCGCGATTCTCCCAGCGCCACGGCGAAGGATTCGATGAAGTGTTCGGCAAAGGTCTCCCGCTCGCGCGGCGAGATCTGCTGGACGACATGCGGGCAATCGGTCCCCGGCGGGCAGAACAGGCTCTGCGCCGGCGGGCGTTTGCGATCGTGTAGTTCGGCCACCATGGTCATCGGTCTTGTGTATGCCCTTGCCCCCGAGGGGGCACTTTTCGCGCCCCGACAGGCGCTGCCCTCACCGGCCGTGCCCGTCGCCTTTCGCGACAATAGCATGACCGATTTGCGCGGCATAGCATGGTGCAGATCGGATTAATTGTATCAAGGCGACACGCCCGTTTCATCTGCGGTTCAGCCTGCGCTATGTTTTCTTGCACCCGGGAGATTGGTCCGGAGTGGTGTGCAATTCGTTGACCGGATGGCCTGATACCACCAATCTGGACTGACCTGGTGAGGGGGCAATTTCTGTCGCTGATTCCGATGCTTGCGCTTGCCGCCCTGACACCGGCTGCAGCGGCGGGCGACGACGTGTCGCCCGCGAGCGTGACCATGAGCGCGGCGGAACTGTTTACGTTTGCCGACACCGCACGCGACCGCGGTGATTTCGAAACGGCCGAGGCCGCCTACCGCGCGCTGTCCGGCAATCCCGACGTTGAAGTTCGCAGCGAGGCCCGGTTCCGCCTCGCCATGATGCTGGCCGACCGCATGGGCAAGCCGCGCGAGGCGGCGGTCGAGCTGCGCAAGATCCTCGATGAAAAGCCCGATGCCGTGCGCGTCCGGCTGGAACTGGCACGGATGGATGCGGCGCTCGGCAACCTCGGCGCGGCGGAGCGCGAGCTGCGTGCGGCCCAGGCCAGCGGCCAGTTGCCGCCGGAAGTCGAGCAGGCGGTGCGGTTCTATGCCGGCGCGCTTGCCGCCAGCAAGCCGCTGGGCGGCAGTCTCGAAATCGCGCTCGCGCCCGATACCAACATCAACCGCGCCACCCGGTCGGACACGCTGGGGACGGTGATCGGCGATTTCGTGCTGAGCGACGATGCCAAGGCCCAGTCGGGCCTCGGCCTGTCGGTGCGCGGACAGGGCTACGTGCGCCTGCCGCTGGGCAAGGGCTCGCGCCTGCTCGGGCGGGTTTCGACCAGCGGCGACATCTACCGCGATTCCGATTTCAACGACATCGCCGTGGCGCTGCAGGCCGGGCCGGAGTTCGTCGCCGGCAAGGACCGCTTCTCGTTCGCCGCCGGGCCTGTCTGGCGGTGGTACGGGATGAAGCCCTACAGCCGCAATTTCGGGATGACGGGGCAGTGGCAGCACCCGCTGTCGAAACGCGCCCAGCTGCGCCTCGACATGGGCGCGAGCCACCTCGACAACCGCCGCAACGATCTTCAGGACGGGGCTGCCTACAACCTCGGCCTCGGCATCGACCGCGCGTTCTCGTCCCGCTTCGGCGGGGGGGTGCAGGCCACCGTCAGCCGCACGGCCGTAGCCGATCCCGGCTATTCCGACCTCACCGGCGGCGGCAGCCTCTACCTGTTTCGCGAGTTCGGCCGGACCACGGCGGTGGTCTCGCTCGGCTATTCCCGGCTCGAGGCGGACAAGCGCCTGCTGCTCTATCCAAAGCGGCGGGTGGACGACCGCCTGACCGCGAGCGGCAGCCTCACGCTCCGCCGCTTCCGCATCGGCACGTTCGCGCCTTATGTCCGCGTGCGATACGAGCGCAACGCCTCGAGCGTCGGAATCTATGACTTCAACCGGGTGGCAGGGGAATTTGGCCTGACCGCCGCATTCTAGAACAAGGGGAGACGGGACGCATGACACGCAAGGACTATCGGATCGCGCAGGCCTCGATGCTCGCGCTCTCGCTGATGCTGGCCGGATGCGGCGGCGGCGGTGTGAACAGCACGCCGACCCCGGTGCCGACGCCGACGCCGACGCCCACGCCCACGCCCACCCCGACGCCTACACCGACTCCCACGCCGACCCCGACGCCGACACCGACGCCAACTCCCACGCCGACGCCTACTCCCACCCCGACGCCGACACCGACGCCAACTCCCACGCCGACGCCAACTCCCACCCCGACGCCAACTCCCACGCCTACACCTACACCTACACCTACACCTACACCTACGCCTACGCCTACGCCGACCCCAACGCCGACTCCAACGCCCACACCTACGGCGAACGACGACCTGGTTACGCCGCTCGTCTCGGAATCGTTCAAGAACAGGGCCGTGGTCGGTACCGCCAACTATCCGACGAACGGCAACCCGGGCAGCGCCACGGCGACCACGACCGCGCTGACCATCAGCTATAACGCCACCAACCAGAGCTACTCGGTCAGCTCGGGCGGGCGGACGCAGACATTCCTGCCCTCGGACCTCGATTCCGCCAGCAGCACCGCGCAGCTCAAGGTGTTCAAGAAGGTTTCGGGCAACGTCACCGACACGCTGTCGCTGACCCAGCCGGGTACCTCGGGCAGCCTGACCTACCAGTACGTCGGTGCCGGGTACTTCCAGCGCACCACGCAAAGCGCCTCGACCATCTCGGCGACGATCGACGCCTTCGTCTATGGCGTGCCGACCACCGACGCGACCGTCCGCCGCACCGGCGCGGCGCGCTATGCGGTGGACATTCTCGGGGTCTACGCGTTCACCGACCAGCCGGTCTCGATGCGCGGCACCGGCACGATCGACGTCGATTTCGAGACG
This sequence comes from Novosphingobium sp. FW305-C-111, assembly GCF_058783565.1. Classification (NCBI taxonomy): domain Bacteria; kingdom Pseudomonadati; phylum Pseudomonadota; class Alphaproteobacteria; order Sphingomonadales; family Sphingomonadaceae; genus Novosphingobium; species Novosphingobium sp. FW305-C-111. The sequence continues at coordinate 24,084 of NZ_JBYSYP010000012.1, read as the reverse complement.
TTCAAGATCATCGTCAGCGGTGGCTACCAGGAGTTTTCCTCGACCGGCGCGCTCACCGGCTCCGGCGGGATCAACGGCAACAACCTGGTGATGAGTTCGAACACGAACTTCTTCAACGGCCAGGTCACCGTCGGGACCATCGCCTCGATCCTCAACGGCCAGTTCTTCGGGCCGAACAGCGAGGAAGTGGGTGCGGCGATCTCGGGCACCGATCCGCTCAACGGCATTGCCGTGGTCGCGACCCTGCTCGGCCGCAAGAGCCAGGAGCTGACCACTGCCAAGACCAACACCGACCTGGTCAACCTGACCAAGAGCGTCTCGTTCGTCTCGAATTCCCAAGGCGCGCGCTTCGCCCTCGACAGCGGCGGGGCCTATTCGGGCACGACCTTCCGCGGCAATTCCAACATCAGCTACAACGCCGACACCCAGACCTACACCGTCAGCAGCACGACGCCGACCTTTACCGGCGGGCCGGGGCAATATTCGCAAAGCTTCGCCCCGGCCGATGCCGATGCGAGCCAGACCGACGGCCAGTTCCGCGCCTTCACCAAGACGGTGAACGGGGAGACCAGCACGCTCAAGCTGTACAAGCCGGCGGGTTCGAACAGCGACATCCAGCTGACCCACACCGGCCTCGGCGTGCTCAAGACCAGCAAGAGCGGCGAGCGGACCGAGACCTGGTTCATCTATGGCCTGCCCAGCAATGCCGGCGGCACCTTCGCCGCGGCGACCGGCAGCGCGACCTATACCGGCAAGGTCTTCGGCACCGCGCAAGGATCGCTGGCCTCGGGCGGGGTGGGCTCGCTGTCGGGCGCGGCGAGCCTTTCGGTGAACTTCACCGCCGGCACGCTCAGCGGCCAGATGACGCCGACCGCGACCTTCGCCGACAATTCGACGCTGGCACTGGGGACGTACCTGTTCACCAATGGTGCGCTCAATTCGGGTTCGCCCAACGGCTGGCAGGCGAGCATCGACGGACCGGGCGACGATAGCGGCTCGATCGCCGGGTGGTTCTTCGGCAACGGCTACACCGAGGTCGGCGGAAGCTTCTTCGTCGATACCTTCGCGACCCCGGCCGCCAACGAATACAGCCTGACCGGCGCGATCGTCGGCAAGAAGGACTGACGGCGCTCTCCCCCTCCCGCCTGCGGGAGGGGAACCGGTTGCCTCGCCCCGCCGCCTCGGCCATGCACCGGGCATGACCGCGCGCCGCCTGACCCTCGCGTTCCTGCCGCTGTGGGCGCTGCTGTGGTGGGCGGCGTTCGGGGCGTCGATCGGCCAGGGGTTCATCGCCGACGACTTCACCGTGGTCCCGGTGACCTTCGCCGAGGCGTGGCACCAGGCGACGCATACCCAGTACCTGCGCCCGGTGTGGTGGCTGTCGTACCCGCTGATGAACGCCGCGTTCGGGCCGAGCGCGCTCGCCCATCACCTCGTGGGTCACGTACTGCACCTCGCCAACTGCGCGCTGGCGTTCGCGCTGCTGCGGCGATGGATCGGCGAGGGGCGGGCGCTCGCGGCGGTGCTTGCCTGGAGCCTCGCCCCGCAGGTCGCGTTCCCGGTCGGCTGGATCGCCCAGCGCAATGACTTGCTGATGACGCTATTCGTGCTCCTCGCCCTGATCGCCGCGGAGCGTGGGCGACGCGGGGCGGGGGCGGTGCTGTACCTCGCCGGCTACCTCGCCAAGCTGACCTGCCTCGCCCTGCCGCTGGCGCTGCTCACCCGGCATGGCCTGCGCCGCGCGAAGGGCGACCCGGCCGCCGGGGTGATCCTGACCGCGCTGGGGGTGGCGGGGGTGCTGTGGGGGCTCCAGTTCTATGAGCCCGGACCACACCTCGCCGCGCTCGGGCCCGGATTGCGGCTGGTCAACACCGCCAAGAACCTCGCGCTCGGCCTCGCGCTCACCGCCGTCCCGCTGCCGTTCATGGGCACTGCGTGGAGCATCGCCGCGTGGAGCCTGTTCGCGGTCCTGCTCGGCCTCCTGTGGCTGCGCCATGCCCGGGCGAGCGAGGCGGCGACGCGGCTGCTGCTCCTCGCCGCGCTTTCCGCGCTGCCGCTGGCGCTGATGGCGGAGCTGAGGATCACCTACTTGATGCTGCTGTTCCTGGCTGGAGCACTGGCCGCGCTGCCCGCGCCGGAGACGCCGCGCGCGCTGATCGCGGCCACGCTCGCCGCCTGGCTCGCCTTCGCCGTCCCCGCCAGCCACCAGACGATCGCCCGCATGGCGAGCGACCAGTTCGACCCCGCCAACCGCACCCGCGAGCTGCCCGAAGGCGGGTTCTACCCGGCCGACACCTACGGCGACCTGCGCCGCTGTCAGCAGCGTCTGGTGGGCGGGTAGGGAGACACGAGCCCACCCCCCAACCCGCTGTTTGCGTTCGCAAACGCCTCCGGCTCCCCGCAAGCGGGAGGGGGAGAATAGCGCTTCAGGTCCCTCTCCCGCTTGCGGGAGGGGTTAGGGGTGGGCCTGATTTGCGGGGGGTGGGCCTGATGTCGGGGGGGCGCCCGACTTACCGCGCGCAGTATTCGGTATAGCCCTCGCGGCAGAGCTTCACCGCCCGCCGCCACTCGGCCATCGCCCGCTGGTATTCGGCGTCGGAGTCCGGCGCGGCGCGGGTCGCGGCCCAGCCGGCGGCATAGCCCCGGTCCCGCGCCTGAGTCCGCTCGAGCTCGGCGGCGTTTAGGTTCCGCGTGACCGCTGCATCTTTCTGCCGCAGCACCCGGTCCTTCATCGCCGGATCACGCGGATCGTCGGCCTGCGCAGCCACGGGAGCCAGCGCGGCGACAAACGCCAGCGCGGCGGCGAAACGAACATGCGACATCGGTGCGACCCTCCAGTCCCTGAAGCGCTTTCAATGGCTTGTGGGCGGAGCCGAGGCAACGGGTTTGCGATGGGGCGATCCCTCGACCCGCCGCAGGATGAGCAGGAGCGTGGCGCACAGCGGCACCAGCCAGGTCAGCCGGCCTTGATAGCGCGGCGTTGGTCCGGACAGAACTCCGCACATCACCGCGTTGAGGACAATGATCACGACGATGCCTAGCGCGATGGCCCCGAGCTCCCGCTCTCTCGGCGTGACCTTATCTCGCGCAAAGCGGCGGCCGAGCAAGCCAGCGCGGCCCGCTCCGGCCAGCACGACCACAAGCCCGGCGAAGAACACCACGATCTGCAGCGGGTCTGTCACCGTGAACGGATAAGCGCCCTGGTACGAACGGCTCCCGGTAATCTCTGCGGTGCGTGCCGGAAGGGCGGCATGGAGCATCGTGTCCCACGACCGCCGGGTCGCGCCGATCTCCCCCGCCACGCCAAAGGTGCCGAGCTGGGCAAGCGCATTGCCTGTCGCCGCGCGGACCGCCAGCCACGGGGCATGCCGGACCGCGCCGAGGACGAAGGCGAGCTGTTCGTCCTCCATCCGCACGCGGGTGTCGTAGTCCGCCGCCTGGAAGATCGACTCTACCGGATCCACGGACCACAGGATGTCGTTGTGATCGCTCATCCGCTTGCCCCGGAAGGCACAGATGGCGAAGGCATCCGGGTCCCGGCAGGCCTCGGCGAGGTAGAGCCGTCCCGGCCCGTCGGCGAGGATCCGCGCCATCAGATAGGGCGGGCTGCGCGGCTTGTCGTGAAGCAGAACCTGGCAGGCAAGCGAGAACACCGGCCCCCCCGCCAGTCCAAGCGCCATCGCGGCGAACGTCCACTTGAGCCGTCTGGCGATCGCACCCCACGCGAGGCCCGAGCGGCGCAGTGCGAACAGACAGAACAGGATCGTCAGCCCCGCGAGCGCGAGGATCGTCGCGTGGGCAAGGATCGCGAATGCGGTAAGGGCGGCCAGCCCCGCGCGCTCCCATGGGCCGAGCCATTCTGCCGGGGCCGCCAGCAGGAGCAGGCCGACGATCGCGTAGCCGGCGAACACGTCGGGCATCACGAAGCCCGCGAAATAGGACAGCGTCGATCCGGCGGTCAGGACGGCGCACAGGCCGAGGAACGCTGCGCCCTTGCTCTGCCTCGGCAACGCGAGCCGCATCGCCAGCCACACCAGCCAGCTCCCCGCCAACGCCTGGAACACGACCGCCGGCCACAGTCCCAGCCACCCGACTAGGGGGGCGAGCACGACGGAGAAGTAGGGCGAGCGCCCGCCCACGTACGTCAGCGATTCATTTCGATCGGGCGCGGCAGGCACCGCAGCGGCGGCTGGGGCGGCACTTGCCTTCCCGGCGAATGAGTTTGCGTCCGCCCCGCCGAGGCCCGGGAACGTCACATGCGCCGCGCCCCAGATCGACTGGCCGGTCTCGAGGTAATGGGTCGTGTCATAGAACACGAACGGCGCCCGATTGACCAGCGCCGGCACCAGCAGGATCGCCGCACCGAGCAGGACCAGCGCCAGCGCGCGCAGCCGCGCCATTATCGGAACACCCACTGCCGGTTCAGCAGGAACACGATCACCGGGGTGACGAACACCGCCGGCGGGACCGGCGTCCAGGTGGCGAGGTCCAGCCGTTCGACCAGCAGCCACACCCAGAACGAGTTGAGCCCATAGCTGACCAGCGACACCGCGAAGAACTTGCCGCCCGTCCGCACCAGCCCGTGCCGCTCGCCATGCCCGCGGAAACTCCACCGCGAATGGACGACATAGCCGATGGCGACCGCGGCGAGATAGCCGATCGTCCACGCCAGGTTGGGGTTCATCCCCGCCGTGGTCGCCAGCACCCAATAGACCCCGACGTTGGCGACCGAGGCCAGCCCGCCCGTCGCCGCATAGCGAAGGAACTGGCTCGCGGTCTCGCGCCAGTCGCCCGTCGCGCCCCCCATCCCGCTCACTCCGCGCGCTTCTGCGCGGGGATCGAGAGGTACGCGAGCCGCCGCACCTCGCGCCGCCCGCGCACCACGGTGTCGAGGATCAGCCCGGTGAACAGGCACAGGAACGATACGATCACGAGTCCCGTCGAAAGGATCGCGGTGGGGAAGCGCGGGACCAGCCCCGTCTCGAGGTAAGTGAACATCAGGGGGATCGCGAGGATCACGGCAGCCAGGAAGCACAGCGCGCCGATCGTCCCGAAGAACGGGATCGGCTTCTCCACCCGGTAGAGCGTCGCCATCGTCCGCACGATCCGCAGCCCGTCGCGGTAGGTCGACAGCTTGGATGCCGAGCCATCGGGCCGCGCGCCATAGCGGGTCTCGATCTCCGCCACCGGCATCCGCAGTTCGAGCGCGTGAACCGAGATCTCAGTCTCGATCTCGAACCCGCCGGACAGCACCGGGAAGCTCTTGACGAAGCGCCGCGAGAACACCCGGTAGCCGCTGAGAATGTCCTTGAAGGCGCGACCGAACAGGCGGGCGAGGGTGCCGGTGAGGATGCGGTTGCCCCATTCATGGCCCGGGCGATAGGCTGCGGAAACCTCGTGCTGTCGCGCGCCCACGACCATGTCCAGCTCACCTTCGACCAGCGCCGCGATCATTGCCGGCGCGGCCGCGGCGTCATAGGTCGCGTCGCCATCGGCCATGACGTAGATGTCGGCCTCGACGTCCGCGAACATCCGGCGGACGACGTGGCCCTTGCCCTGCATCGTCTCTGTCCGCACCACCGCCCCCGCCGCGCGCGCGACCTCCGCCGTGCGATCGGAGCTGTTGTTGTCATACACATAGACGACCGCACCTGGGATCGCCGCGCGAAACCCCGCGACAGTCGCGCCGATAGCGACCTCCTCGTTATAGCAAGGCAGCAGCACCGCCACGCGTGCGTCCGACAAAACGACCCCCCGGGCATCGACTAACGACGGCTAACCTTCGCAGACGCAGCAATAATGGGGAAGGGCGAATGCGCCCATGGCAGATCCCAGATTGATCCAATGTGGAAGCGCCAAGGTGTCTATGGCTTTCAGTCGTTGGCTGGGCGGCTACCGGGCGGGATGGAATCGCAATCGAGGCCGACGATCTCAATGGCCTGCTCCACACGCTCTATCGCCAAGAGCAGCTCCCGGTGTTGAGCGGTGCGGGCAGTTGCGTTTGCCCTCATCTGGTTGATGAGCGCCTTTGAAGCTGCAGCAATGACGATCGACAAAAGCACAAGTCCGATAAAACTGTCCATCATCTGTGGCAGCTTCCCAAGCGGAAATGAGTTCTCCCGCTCCTTCTCTCCAACAATCAACCGCTTGCCAAGTTGCATCGCGGGGCATCGCTTCCCAAATGGTGGAAACTCCGGCGCGGGGCTTCTCCGGCGGCGGCGGCGGGGGGCTCTGCGCCCTTGCCTGAATCGAACAAATCTGGAACAAACCCGGCGCATGTCCCTTTCGACCATTTCCGTGCGCGGTGCGCGCGAGCATAACCTCAAGGGGATCGACGTCGATCTCCCGCGCGACAGCCTGATCGTCATCACCGGGCTGTCGGGCTCGGGGAAGAGCAGCCTCGCGTTCGACACGATCTATGCCGAAGGGCAGCGCCGCTATGTCGAGAGCCTCTCGGCCTATGCGCGCCAGTTCCTCGAGATGATGCAGAAGCCCGATGTCGAGCATATCGACGGGCTCAGCCCCGCGATCTCGATCGAGCAGAAGACCACCAGCCGCAACCCCCGCTCGACCGTGGCGACGGTGACCGAGGTCTATGACTACATGCGCCTGCTGTGGGCGCGGGTCGGCGTGCCCTATTCGCCCGCCACCGGCCTGCCGATCGCGGCGCAGACGGTCAGCCAGATGGTCGACCGGGTGATGGCCCTGCCCGAGGGTACACGCGCCTACCTGCTCGCCCCCGTGGTGCGCGGGCGCAAGGGGGAGTACCGCAAGGAACTGCTCGAGTGGCAGAAGGCCGGCTACACCCGCGTCCGCATCGACGGGGAGATGTTCGCGATCGAGGACGCCCCGGCGCTCGACAAGAAATACAAGCACGACATCGAGGTGGTGGTCGACCGCATCGCGGTGCGCGACGGTATCCAGACGCGGCTGGCGGACAGTTTCGAGCAGGCGCTCAAGCTGGCCGAGGGGCTGGCCTATGTCGACCTGGCGGATACGACGGTGGCGGAAGTCACCAGCCGCGCCCCCGCGAAGGCGGGGGCCTCGGGCGGTAGTGCACAGCCGATGGAGGTCCCCGCCTCCGCGGGGACTCAGGGCAGGAACCTCAAGGGCGCCGGCCTCCCGCCCAACCGCATCGTGTTCAGCGAAAAGTTCGCCTGCCCCGTCAGCGGCTTCACCATCGAGAGCCTCGAGCCGCGGCTGTTCTCGTTCAACGCGCCGATGGGCGCGTGCCCGGCCTGCGATGGCCTCGGCGAAAAGCTGCTGTTCGACGACCAGCTGGTCGTGCCCAACGAACACCTCTCGCTCAAGCAGGGCGCGATCGTGCCGTGGGCGAAGTCAAACCCGCCGAGCCCGTACTACATGCAGGTGCTGGCGAGCCTCGCCGCGGAGTTCGGGTTCAGCCTCGAAACCCCGTGGGCCGAGCTGCCGGGCGAGGTGCGGCTGGTGATCCTCCACGGCACCGGGGGCAAGCCGGTCCCGCTCACCTTCATCGACGGCAAGAAGAGCTACACGGTCAAGAAGGCGTTCGAGGGCGTCATCGGCAACCTCAACCGCCGCCTGCTGCAGACCGAGAGCGCGTGGATGCGCGAGGAGCTGGGCAAGTACCAGACCGCGCAGCCCTGCGAGACCTGCCACGGCGCGCGGCTGAAGCCCGAGGCGCTGAGCGTCAAGGTCGCCGGGGCGGACATCTCGTCCGTCACCCGCCGCTCGGTCGCCGCGGCGAAGGCGTGGTTCGACGAGCTGGAAGGCCAGCTCACCGACCAGCAGCGCCAGATCGCCAAGGCCATCCTCAAGGAGATCAACGAGCGGCTGGGCTTCCTCAACAACGTCGGGCTCGATTACCTCAACCTCGACCGCACCAGCGGCACCCTCTCCGGCGGGGAGAGCCAGCGCATCCGCCTCGCCAGCCAGATCGGCAGCGGGCTGTCGGGCGTGCTCTACGTGCTGGATGAACCCAGCATCGGCCTCCACCAGCGCGACAACGACCGGCTGCTGGAAACGTTGAAGCGACTGCGCGACCTCGGCAACACGGTCATCGTGGTCGAACATGACGAGGACGCGATCCGCACCGCGGACCACGTGGTCGATCTCGGCCCCGGCGCGGGCGTCCACGGCGGCGAGATCGTCGCGCAGGGCACCTTGCAGGACATCCTCGCCAGCCCGGACAGCCTCACCGGCCAGTACCTCACCGGCGCGCGCAGCATCGAGGTGCCGGCCAAGCGCCGCAAGGGCAACGGGCTCAAGCTTACGGTCGAGGGGGCGCGGGCCAACAACCTGCGCAACGTGACGGCGAGCATCCCGCTCGGCACCTTCACCTGTGTCACCGGGGTCTCCGGCTCGGGCAAGTCGAGCTTCACCATCGACACGCTCCACGCCGGCGCCGCGCGCACATTGAACGGCGCGCGGGTCATCGCCGGGCCGCACGACCGGATCACCGGCCTCGAACACTGCGACAAGGTGATCGAGATCGACCAGTCGCCGATCGGCCGCACCCCGCGCTCCAACCCGGCGACCTACACCGGCGCGTTCACCCTGATCCGCGACTGGTTCGCCGGCCTGCCGGAGAGCGAGGCGCGCGGCTACAAGGCCGGGCGGTTCAGCTTCAACGTCAAGGGCGGCCGCTGCGAGAAGTGCCAGGGCGACGGCCTGATCAAGATCGAGATGCACTTCCTCCCCGACGTCTACGTCACCTGCGAGGAGTGCGCCGGCAAGCGCTACAACCGCGAAACGCTCGAGGTGAAGTTCAAGGGCCACTCGATCGCCGACGTGCTCGACATGACGATCGAGGACGCGGAAGAGTTCTTCAAGGCCGTTCCCCCGATCCGCGACCGGATGCACATGCTGAACGAGGTCGGGCTTGGCTACGTCAAGGTCGGCCAGCAGGCGACGACGCTGTCCGGCGGCGAGGCGCAGCGGGTCAAGCTCGCCAAGGAACTCAGCCGGCGCTCGACCGGGCAGACGCTCTACATCCTCGACGAGCCGACCACCGGCCTCCACTTCGAGGACGTGCGCAAGCTGCTCGAGGTGCTCCACCGCCTGGTCGACCAGGGCAATTCGGTGGTGGTGATCGAACACAACCTCGACGTCATCAAGACCGCCGACTGGATCCTCGACCTCGGCCCCGAAGGCGGCATCCGCGGCGGCGAGCTGGTGGCCGAGGGCACGCCCGAGCAGGTGGCGCGCAACCCGCGCAGCTTCACCGGCCAATACCTCGCGCCGCTGCTGGAGCGGGGCCGGGTGGCGGCGGAATAACCCTCTCCCCCTCCCGCTTGCGGGAGGGGGCCGGGGGGTGGGCCTGTTGGTCGTTCGCGCAGCGAGCAGCGGGTCGGCGCTGGATCGGGTTCACGCAAAGGCGCAAAGGAAGAAGAGAGGCGCAAAGCCAACCCTCCCCGGAATGGGGGGAGCCGAAGGCGTGGCCCTTGGGCCACAGCGGGACCGCCGTAGGTGTTGGAGGGGCACCCGCCGTGAACGCGGGCATCAAGATCACGATGGTGAGAGCGGCCGTCCGCGCAGCGGGCGGTGGAGCGGTGACGCAGGGCGGCGCTGGAATGGGTGCACGCAGAGACGCGGAGACGCAGGGAAGCGGGATGGCTACGCGTCGTGACACGGGGACATGCTATTGCGTGTCCCCGCTCGGCGCGCTGGTGGTGGGAATTGGGGATTTAGTAAAGTGTCACCGTAATCCTGTCACCGTAATCCTGAGTGTCACTGTAATCCTTGTGACGGCAAGGTTCATGAGAACAGGCGATCAAAGTCGTCTGTTGCCTCATCTGGCGAAGCGCCAGGTTCGCTGGCGGCTGGGGAGGCTTCGGCCTCCCCATTCTCGTTGAGCCGTTGATCCTCTTGCGAGATCCCAGCGGCTTCCTTTCCGTAATGGGTGATCCGAAAGAGGCCTTCTCCTGCGCTTTCGACAATGCCGGCCTTTTTATAACCAGACATCTGCGAACGGAGCGTCTCTTTTCCAACTTGATGCCCCACAAGGGACGCAGCCGTAATCAAGTCCGCATATCCAAACTCTCTACCATGCACTGTTTGCATGATCTTCTGCCAGTGCCCAGTTAGCTGCCTCGTCCGCTGCCTCCCGGCAGCGGGCGTAATCTTGACTGCCCGTCGAGTGGACGCACTGGCCGGGGCTTCGGCAATATAGTCCATGGCCACGCGAAACCCCTCTAGCCGGGCCCTCGTCGTCTCAAGCCACTGCTCTGCCGCTCGAAGCGCCGCCTGCTTGTTGCGAACGTCTATCTCAGCTGCGCGAACAGCATCTTCAAACTCCGCCTGCTTTTTCGTCAGCATGTTCATGTCATCCGTATAGCGGACCATTTCGTTCGCTGCAACCACTAAGCCCTACGCATTATGCATAACCGAAGGCGTTTGTCCCCAGTATGTTCTCAGCGCATGATTTCAATATTGACGACGCGTATAGGATATGGCACAGCGCGCGAGACGGTGCGTTGGCTCGAGTGGTTGAAGGCAGCCGATTGTCATTCGGTAGAGGAGTGATGTCCTCCGGGGGTTCGAATCCCTCACGCACCGCCACTTGAACGGAGTTGCCTGAGCGCGCGCACATCACCTCGGCGCGCTCAGTTCCGTTTCTTGTTGAAAAAGTAACCTCTCCGCGCTATCTTAAGATCGTAGCCCAGCAACATCACCGGCAACGCCGTGCTAGGGTTGCAGTCTTAGTCTTCGGACTAGGTGGCGGTGCGTGACACCACATTTCAAGGGCCGTCCTTCGGGGCGGCCCTTTTGCATTCCGCTAACGTTAGCGAACTTGGTTGAGGCGAGTGCCAGGGGCAGCACCCGCGCCTCCGATCCTCACGCTGGCCGAACTCTTCCAGAACAAGCGTCCCGACATTCCGTGGGTCGATGCGAGCGTGCTGAAAGCGGCGAAGCGCGAGGATGCTGGGGAGCCTGCTCTAGAAAATATTTTCTATTTTTTATTTTCCATGAACTCGATGAAGTCGGTCCAGGAGATTTCGACGCCGTTCTTTTTGTGCGTCCTTCCAGCGCACCAGATAAGCTTTGTCTTGGTGACAGTGAGGTCGCCGAGCCTGTCCTCTCCGTTTGGTGTGTAGACATCAAGTTGTATACCTGCATTTTTAACAATCTGTTCTACATTGTATTCTGTAATCCAAATCTTCATAATAAACTCCTTTGTTGTTGAAGGTAGGTATACCATAACCTATATTTACTGATATTGCAAGTATATTGTTGACATTTTTCCTGTCCTACACACTCCAATCCCGCCTACACCCCGTGATTCTTCATTTGTTCCAGTCGGACGAGGAAAATCATGGACCAGCCTTCATCGCCGTTCGGTCGCGGGTGGGTGCCCGCTTCGCGTGATCTCGGGTTGCCGGGGGAGGGGGGCTCTCCGTTCGAGACATGCCCACCCCTAACCCCTCCCGCCAGCGGGAGGGGGACTGGTTGCGCTGGTTCTCCCCCTCCCGGAGGCGGGAGGGGGGCGGGGGGTGGGCCTGTTCATGACGCGCCCTCTCGTTCACCGGGCGTGCCCCTCCTCCATCGTGCCGATGGTCCCCCTCCCCCGTTGGGGGAGGATCTGTGCCGCCGCGATGGCTGGACGCCTGCCCGCAAGGTCAAGTTCCTCGATGCGCTGGCGCAGGACGGGCAGGTGCGGCGGGCTTGCGGGATTGCGGGGATGAGCGCGCAGGCGGCTTACGTCCTGCGGCGGCGCGATGCGGTGTTTGCGCGGGCGTGGGACGCGGCGCTGGTGCTGGCGCTCGAGGCGAGCGAGCAGCTCCTCGCCGAACGCGCGCTCCACGGGGTGGAGGAGCCGGTGTGGTTTCGCGGCGAGCTGGTCGGCAGCCGGGTCCGCTTCGACTCGCGGCTGCTGCTGGCACACCTCGCCCGGCTCGACCGGCGCTGCGCCGCGCGCGGCATCGGCGATTTCACCGGCGAGGCCGGGGCGGGGGCCTTCGATACGCTGCTCGCCCATATCGCGGCGGACGGGGCTGCAGAGGGCGCGGGCGGCGACTGGCAGGCCCCGCGTCCGCGCGCCGAGGTGATCCGCGAGGCGGCGGATGCGGCCGAGGACTCCTATTGGAACGGCGGCTGGGCCGGCGAGCCGGAGGCCGAGAGCAACCCGGCGATCCTCGCGGCGCAGGAAAACGACGCGATCGAGGACGCCGAAGTCGCCGCGCGCCGGGCCGAGGCGGCCAAGCAGGCCGCGGCGGCGTGGGACGGCCGGCTCGACACCGCGGTGGCGACGGTCGAGGCGCTGGTCGGCGGGTGGGAGGTGAAGGGGATGCCGGGTGGTGCCGCTTGCCCACCCGCGCTCGTATGCCCACTCGCGCTCGTCTGCCCACCCCCCGACCCCCTCCCGCAAGCGGGAGGGGGAGAAGCAGCGTCACAAGTCCCCCTCCCGCTTGCGGGAGGGGTTAGGGGTGGGCCTGTCCGATCTCTCCGTGCCGGGGAGGTTCCCCCTGCACCCCGTCAACTTCGTCAACTTCCGCCCTTGCGCGCGGTCAATTCCCTCCGGGCCCGCCCGGGTGTAGGATCGCGGGCACAGGACAACGGAAAGGGAGTCGATCACATGAAAATCCTCCTCGGACTGGGCGGGGCGGCGCTCGCTTTTGCCCCGGCGGCGGCGCTGGCGGCGCCGGTGACGCTGGTGGCGACGCTGACCGGCGCGGCGGAGACGGCGGGCGGGGATCCCGACGGATCGGGCGCGTTCTCGGTCGAGATCGACGCCGACAGCGGCGACTTCTGCTACTCGCTCTCGGCCAAAAACACCGACAAGCCGACGATGGCGCACGTCCACACCGGCGCGGCGGGCGTCGACGGCGGGCCGGTGATCACCATCGACGTGACAGACGACGAATGCATCGCGGTCGAGCCGGCGGTGCTGAAACCCATCGTCGAAAACCCGGCGGGCTACTACGTCAACATCCACACCGCCGCGTTCCCCAAGGGCGCGGTGCGCGGACAGCTGGAAAAGAAGTGAGTTGAGCGAAGGGGCGCGGTGCTGCTAGCGCCGGTGCGATGCCAGCCGACAACGCCCGCTTCTTCATCATGCGCCACGGCGAGACGGTGTACAACGCCGCCCACGTCCTCCAGGCGAACCACATCCATACCCCGTTGACATCGCTTGGGTTCAGGCAGGCGGTGGCGATGGGAGAGGCGCTGCGGGGGGCGCTGCGGCCGGGGGCCACGCTCCACGTCTCGGAGACGGGGCGGGCGCTGCAGACCGCGGCGCTGGTCGCCGAAGCCGCGGGGCTCGACTGGTTCGCGGCGCGGCGCGACCATGCGCTGCGCGAGATCGACATGGGCTCGTGGTGCATGCGCACTTACGCCGAGGTCGAGGCCGAGCACGGGGCGATCCGGCTGGACGACCACCTCCTCCGCCCGGCGCCCGACGGCGAGGACTATGCGATGATCGCGGCGCGGCTCACCGCCTGGCTGGGCGAGGTGGGCGAACGGCCCGGCGACCACGTGGTGGTGATGCACGGCATCTCCAGCCGGGTGCTGCGCGGGATCATGGCCGGCCATCCGCTCCACCCCGAGCATGGCACGCCGATCGCGCCGAGCCTGGTGCAGGGCTCGATCTCGCTGATCGAGAACGGACGCGAGACGCTGTTCCTCGGCAGCGAACAGGGAGCGCGGCACGCTTGATCCGGCGCCTGCTCCTCGCCGCCGCGCTGCTCGCCACGCCGGCGCTGGCTCGCGACGGGCTGGGGGTGTTCGGCGCGTGGGGCGCGTTCCGCGATCCCGGCGTGCCCCGCTGCTACGCCATCGCCATGGCCGAACCGGTGAGCGGCAAGCGGATCGAGTATCAGCCCTACGCCACGGTCGGGCACTGGCCGAAGAAAGGTATGCGCAACCAGCTCCACGTCCGCCTGTCACGCAAGGTGGCGGACGGTGACCGGATCGCGGTGACGGTGGGGGGACAGAAGTTCGCGCTCGTCGGCGGCGGCGGCGATGCGTGGGCGGCGGACGGCTCGGCCAACGCGGGGATCGTCGCGGCGATGCGCTCGGCGGGAAGCATGACGGTGACGGCACGCGGCGCGGACGGCAAGGTCATCCGCGATCACTATGCCCTCGCCGGCGCGGCGACGGCGATCGACGCCGCGCTGGCGGGGTGCGCGGGACTGCGCTGAGGCAGCCCCGCGCGGGTCACAGGTCAGAACCGGAGGCCGACCGTGGCCACGACCTGGTGACGATCGGTGTCGATGTCGAAGCGGCTCGTGTCCGGAGTTTCGCCCTCGAAGTCGAACTCGCCCTTGCTGTAGTTCGAGTAGCGATACTCGAGCCGGCCGAACGCGTTCGAACCGAACTTCTGCTCGACGCCCGCGCCGAGGCGGTAACCGTCGGTGTCGAGGCGCTGGCTGAGGTTGGTGGTGCCGTCGGTGCCCTCAAGGTTGAAGCGCGCGTTGGTGTAGCCGCCCTTCGCATAGAGCATGGTTTCGGGCGACATCGCATAGCCGACGCGAGCGCCGACGTAGATGTCACGGCCCGCTTCGACGCGGCCGAGGTTGAAGGCGTTGGGGACGCCGTTGTTGTTGTCCCACTTGGCCGTGCTGTCGGTCAGCTCGGCTTCGGCACCGATCACGACGTTGCTGCCGGTCGCGATGTCGTAGCCGATGGTGCCGCCATAGACGACGCCGTCGATCGACTGCTTGAGATCGGCGTTGGTGTCGATGTCCTTGGTGCTGCCCGAACGGTTGTGATCATAACCGGCGACGGCACCGATGTAGGGGCCCGAGAAGGCTTCGGCCGGGCTGGCGTCCTGCGCCATGGCGGGGGCGGCGACAGCGAGGGCAGTACCCGCAGCGAGGGTGGCGAGGATGGTCTTCATGTTTGCGACTCCGTATTTTCTTCGTTGGACCCTCCCGCTCCGGGAGAGTGCAGGGCGAGGAATGATCGGCATCGCACTCCGGTTTCATGAACCTAATACAACGAGTTAGCTGTGGCATTCGCGCAACGGTCCACCTCCGCGCGGTGCCGGAACCGCGACGAGACGAGCAGAACCGGAGCGCCGTTGTCGGATGGCGCGGCGTCCCCTATATGCGCGGCCATCATGCAGATCCCCGGCATCATCGATCCCGTGCCCGTCCCCCGGCCGGGCGTCCACGACGGCATTACCCCGCGCGAGGACGGCCGCGTCGATCTCGTCGGCCTGCCCAAGGCGCGCATTGCCGCGCTGTTCGAAGAGGCGGGGCTTGACCGCAAGGCGGCGAAGCTGCGCGCCAAGCAGGTGTTCCACTGGCTCTACCACCGCGGCGTGATCGACTTCGAAGCGATGACCGACATTGCCAAGACCATGCGCCCTTGGCTCGCGGAACGCTTCGTCATCAGCCGGCCGGAGGTGGTCGAGGCGCAGGTTTCGACCGACGGCACCCGCAAGTGGTTGCTGCGTACCGCGGACAAGCATGACTTCGAGATGGTGTTCATCCCCGACGCCGACCGCGGAACCCTCTGCGTCTCGAGCCAGGTCGGCTGCACGCTCAACTGCCGGTTCTGCCACACCGGGACGATGCGGCTCGTCCGCAACCTGACTCCGGGCGAGATCGTCGGCCAGGTCATGCTGGCACGCGATGCCTTGGGCGAGTGGCCGAAGAATGGCGGCACGATGGCGGGCCTCGACTTCGATGAAGGGGAGGAGGAAGCTGGCGCCTACACCTCCGACGGGCGCCTGCTGACCAACATCGTGATGATGGGCATGGGCGAGCCGCTCTATAATTTCGACAACGTGCGCGACGCGCTGAAGCTGGTCATGGACGGCGACGGACTAGCGCTGTCGAAACGGCGGATCACGTTGTCGACCAGCGGGGTCGTACCGATGATGGCGCGCGCCGGCGAGGAGATCGGGGTCAACCTCGCGGTCTCTCTCCATGCGGTGACCAAGGAGGTGCGCGACGAGATCGTGCCGATCAACCGCAAGTATGGGATCGAGGAACTGCTCCAGGCCTGTGCCGACTATCCCGGTGCCTCCAACGCGCGGCGGATCACCTTCGAGTACGTGATGCTCAAGGACAAGAACGACAGCGACGACGACGCGCGCGAGCTCGTCCGCCTGATCAAGCAGTACAAGCTGCCGGCCAAGGTGAACCTGATCCCGTTCAACCCGTGGGACGGCGCCGCCTACGAATGCTCGAGTCCCGAGCGGATCAAGCGCTTTGCCGAGATCGTGTTCGAGGCCGGGATCAGCGCCCCTGTGCGCACCCCGCGGGGGCGTGACATCGACGCGGCCTGCGGCCAGCTCAAGACCGCAGCCGAGAAGAAGAGCCGCGCGGAGCTCGACCGTCTGGCGGAAGAGAAGCAGGCGGCGCTGGGGTAGGGCCCGGCTGAAAACATCGTGCGTCCCCGCGCAGGCGGGGACCTCCATCAATCAACTGGACCGTTTGCGGCACGATGTCCCCGCCTGCGCGGGGACGCCTCTCGCTCATTTGGCGCCTCACCCGAACGCCCGCACCGTTCCGCCTTGCGCGATCATGTTGCAGCGGCCGCCGATCCAGACCTTGCCCTCCTCATCGATCGAGCAGTGGATCCGCCCGTCCGCGCCGGTCTTCTGGCCCTGCGCGGCGAGGTAGCGCCCGCTGGCGAGGCCGCTTCCGAACAGGTGCATCGCCGCTCCCGCGTTGAAGCTGCCGGTCACCGGGTCCTCGGCGATAGCACCGTGCTGGTTGGCGAAGAACGCGCGCAAGGTCCAGTCGACCCCGTCGCCGCCTGGTCCGGCCAGCCCGACGTCGGTGCCGATCGGTGCTTTCGCGGCCGGCTCTGCCGCGAGCACGTCCTCCGCCGAGCGCAGGCGCAGGAGTTGCCACTTGGGACCGTTGACGACATGGACCGCCTCGATGACCGTCGCCGGGTCCGCGCCGGAGACGCGCAGCGCCTCCGCCTGTTCCGCCTCGTCCAGCGGTTCGTGGCGCAGCAGCGGCGGCGCGGCGAAGGCGAGCAGGTCGCCGTCGCGGCGGATCGGGATCAGCCCGGCGCCGCATTCCTGCACTATCTCGCTCTCCTGCCGGGGCACGCCGCCAGCGGCCAGCCAGGCATGGCACGAGCCAAGTGTGGGGTGTCCGGCAAACGGCAGTTCGCCCGCCGGGTAGAAGATGCGCACACGGTAATCGGCATCGGGCGTCGTCGGCGGCAAGAGGAAGGTCGTTTCCGAAAAGCCCAGCCACTG
Organism: Novosphingobium sp. FW305-C-111; assembly: GCF_058783565.1. Classification (NCBI taxonomy): domain Bacteria; kingdom Pseudomonadati; phylum Pseudomonadota; class Alphaproteobacteria; order Sphingomonadales; family Sphingomonadaceae; genus Novosphingobium; species Novosphingobium sp. FW305-C-111. Next base: position 6,941 of record NZ_JBYSYP010000012.1, on the reverse strand, counting down.
AGTCAGCTTGAGCATCTGCTCGGCGGTGAGGTTTTCGCCGCCGCGCACGACGCCGAGCGGGTTGCCGGCCATCGGGCGGCTTCCGAAGACGTCCACGAGGTCGAGCAGCATGGTGAATCTCCCTGTCAAACGGGGCGCTTCATCGCAGACCCGGTGCGACTTGTCCCGCGCCGTTGGTCGAAAAAGCGCCGTTCATCTGGCGTTGTGGAGCAAACCCGAATGCCCGGCGTTGTGACCGCGAAATCACGGCACAAATTCAAGAAGGACAGACCCATGAGGAAAGCACTCCTGGCCCTGACGCTCGCTGCTGTCGCTGCACCGGTAGCCCCGGCGCTGGCCGACCCGCCATCGTGGGCTCCGGCCCACGGCCGCCGCGCGCACGACCGGCATCACGACCGTACCTACGACGGCTACGGCCGCTACTACGAGCCGCGCCGCCTTTCGCGTGGTGACCGGATCTGGCGCGGCGACGACGGCCGCTATTACTGCCGCCGCAGCAACGGCACGACCGGCCTGATCATCGGTGGCGCGGTCGGCGCGTTGGTCGGGCGCTCGCTCGACGGCGGACGCGACCGCACGGTCGGCACGATCATCGGCGCGGCGGGCGGTGCCCTGCTCGGCCGCGAGATCGACCGCGGCAACCTTCGCTGCCGCTAAGCTTCCCGGCTTCCCCGGCAGGGCCCCGCTGCGATTTTCGCGGCGGGGCCCTTGTTCGATGTGCATAATGACACTTGCGCCCCGCGCCGGGTGCCATAGTCTCTCCACCCATGTGGCTGCTCGACAGAATGCTTCGCGCGCTGGTCCGCAAGGGCCGGATGATTGTGACCGACCATGACGGCTCGGTCCATGAGTACGGGCCGGGCGGCCCTTCCAACATCGGCGAGAAGCCGCTCCATATCCGACTGACCGACAAGACCGCCGCAGCGCACATCGCGCGCTATCCGCGGGTCGGGGCCGGCGAGGCCTACATGGACGGGCGGCTGGTGGTCGAACCGCCGCACGACATTCGCGACCTGATCCTGTTCATCGCGTGGTGCGCGCAGGGCGATCATGAGAAAGCGCTCGGTGCCAAGGGCGGCTTCCGCCAGCTCCTCGACAAGGCGGCCGCGCGGATCGACAGTTTCAACGATCGCCGCTCCGCCCGAAAGAACGCCGAGTATACCTACAATCTGACCCGCCGCCTCTATGAGCTGTTTCTCGACGAGGACCGGCAGTACACCATGGCGTACTACCGCGACCCGCATAACAGCCTGGAAAAGGCTCAGCTCGACAAGAAGGCGCACATCGCCTCGAAGCTCTTCCTCGATCCGAAGACCAGTTCGGGCAAGCGGGTACTCGACATCGGCTGCGGCTGGGGCGGGCTTGCCCTGTACCTGCACAAGCATTACGACGTCGACGTGCTCGGTGTCGCGCTGGCGCCCGACCAGATCGAGTTCTGCCGCGAACGCGCTGCCGAAGCCGGGGTCGCCGACCGGGTCAAGTTCGAGCTGATGGACTACCGCGACGTCAAGGGGCAATTCGACCGGATCACCTCGGTGGGTTTGCTCGAACACGTCGGCACCCCGCAGTATCCAGCCTTCTATGAGCACACCTTCAAGCTGCTCAAGGACGACGGGGTGATGTTCTCGCACTGCTGCGGCCGCGCCGGGCCTCCGGGGGCGACCGACGCGTGGACGCGCAAGTACATCTTCCCTGGCGGCTACATCCCGGCGCTCAGCGAACTGGTCGGGCAGAGCGAAAAGCACGGCTGGCAGGTGATGGACGTCGAGGCGATGCGCTTCCACTACTCGCACACGCTGGAGGAGTGGTACGCCCGCACGGTCATGCACAAGGACGAGATCGTCGCGATGTATGACGAGAAGTTCTACCGGATGTGGGAATTCTACCTCGCCGGGGCGGAGCAGGCGTTCCGCTATGGCGGGCTGGTCAACTGGCAGCTCCAGTACGTCAAGCGCCGCGACGCGATCCCGATGACGCGCGACTACATGGTCGAGGAGAGCGCCCGCCTGCGCGCGAACGACGTGGTGCCCGATTGGCACCTCGCAAGACAGGCGGCGGAGTGAGGCGCTGGCTCGCTGCGCTGGCGCTGGGGGGACTCGCTGTCCCGGCAGCGGCACGTGACGAGGCCGAGCTCAACCCGTACCTGCGCGATCCGGCGCGGCTGGTCGAGTTGTGCGGGGCCGAGACGTTCCCCTCGAAGACCGATCGCGCGCTTAACGTCGCGTGCGGGCGGCTGCAGGATCTGCGCGACCGGGCCTATGCCGAGCGACTCGATACCGACGACGCGGCCTATGCCGCGCTTTGCCCTGCCGTAATTACCGCAAGCGACTGGTACCAGGGCTGCGAGATGGCCCGCGACCGCCGTAACCAGCGTGAAACCAGGGTGCTGCTCGCTAATCCGATGTCGCTCGACAAGCAGTGCAGCGCGCTCGGTGAAGACCGCTATCGACGAGGTGGACTTTCCTACGCCTGCACCCTCCGCGAAGGCCAGATCCGCGATGCCGAGCGGGCGCGGCTGGCCGCGGACGACGCCACCTATGCACGGGAATGCGCCGATGCCGATCCCAGGCCGGCCGCGGTGGTCCGTCCGTTCGGCCAGACCGACCATGACGAGATTTGCGCGCTGGCGCGGCACGACAAGCAGTTCACCGCGGTGCGCTACAGGCTGGGCGAACCGGAGAAGCTTAAGGTCGCTTGCGCGCGCGACGAAAAGCGCAGCGAGGAGCTGGTCTGGGCCTGCGATCTCTTGGGCCGGGGCAATTTCGAATACCTCGCGCTGAGGCCGGGCGAGTCGTGGCGCGCAGTGCCCGAGCAGACCATCATGGCCGTACCGGTGCGCGAGGAAGCGCCGGAACTCGTTGCCGCCGCCAGGGCGCAGGCCGATACCATCGTAACCTCGGCGCTCGCCGGCGCGAACTCGCGCTAGCGGAACAATCCGCACGGATGCAGCGTTATGCCCTCGGTCCGGGGGCGGATGAGGAGCGGCAAATTGTCCGGCACCTTCTTTGAACGTGCGCTCGAAAAATTCCTGCGCGACACCGTCAGGCAGGGGCAGCTGACGCTGGTCCATGCCGACGGACGCCAAAGCACCTTCGGCCTGCCCCATCCCGGTTTTCCCCAAGTCACGATCCGCCTGAAAGGCACTGATGCGGCCCGGAGCATCGTCACCGACCCGCGGCTCGGCGCGGGCGAGGCGGTGATGGACGGGCGCCTGCTGGTCGATGGCGAAGACATCATGGGCCTCGTCACCCTGATCCGCGCCAACAAGCCTTGGGACCGGGGTGCGGGCCTTTCGGCTCCGTCGCTGCTCGGCAAGCTTCGCACCCGCATCGGCCACGCGCTCGCCAGCCGCAACAACGCGCGCAGCGCGAAGGCCAATGTCGCCAGCCACTACGACATAGGCAACGACCTCTACCGCCTGTTCCTCGATCCGGAGCACATGCAATACTCCTGCGCCTACTGGCCGCACGACGGCATGACGCTGGGCGAAGCGCAGGAGGCGAAGCTCGCGCACATTGCGGCCAAGCTCGCCCTGAAACCGGGGCAGCGCGTCCTCGACATCGGCTGCGGGTGGGGCGGGATGGCGATCTATCTCGCCCGGCACTGCGACGTCCGGGTAACCGGCATCACCCTCAGCGAGGAACAACTCGATCTCGCCCGGGAACGTGCGCGGGCTGCCGGCGTATCCGACCGCATCCGCTTCGAGCTGGTCGACTACCGCGACCTCGCCGCGCGGGGCGAGAGGTTCGAGCGGATCGTCTCGGTGGGCATGTTCGAGCATGTCGGCCAGCCGCAGTTCGACACCTTCTTCCGTGCCTGCGCCAGGATGCTCGCCGATGACGGAGTGATGCTGCTCCACACCATCGGGCGGATGGACGGCCCCGGCGAAACCGACGCCTTCACCCGCAAGTATGTGTTTCCCGGTGGCTACATCCCGGCGCTGTCGGAAACCGTGGCCTCCAGCGAAAAGGTCCGCCTCCTCGCCACCGACGTCGAGATGTTGCGGTTGCATTACGCGAAGACGCTGCGGGCGTGGTACGCGAACTGCGTCGCCCACCGCGACGAGATCATCCGGATGTACGACCTGCGGTTTTATCGCATGTGGCTGTTCTACCTCGCCGGGGCAGCCACCGGGTTCGAACATTCGGGGCTGTGCAACTACCAGATCCAGTACGTCCGCGATCGCCACGCCATCCCGCTGACCCGCGACTGGATGGGCGAGGCCGAGGCGGCGCTCGTCGCGCCGGGCCCGGCCGCGGCCAATCGGGTTGCGCAGCCAGTCCCTGCCTGATACCGGCCCCGCGCCAGTTTCACGCGCGGGAGCGTTGCCGATGTCCGATATCAAGAAGGTCGTGCTTGCCTATTCCGGCGGGCTCGACACCTCCGTCATCCTCAAGTGGCTGCAGGTCACTTATGGCTGCGAGGTGGTGACCTTCACCGCCGACCTCGGCCAGGGCGAGGAGCTGGAGCCGGCGCGCGCCAAGGCCAAGCTGATGGGCGTGCCCGATCACAACATCTACATCGACGACCTGCGCGAGGAGTTCGTGCGCGACTTCGTTTTCCCGATGATGCGCGCCAACGCCCGGTATGAAGGCGATTACCTGCTCGGCACCTCGATCGCGCGGCCGCTGATTTCCAAGCGTCTGATCGAGATCGCCCACGAAACCGGCGCCGACGCGGTGGCCCACGGCGCGACCGGCAAGGGCAACGACCAGGTGCGGTTCGAACTGTCGGCCTATGCGCTGGATCCCAGCATCAAGGTCATCGCCCCGTGGCGCGAATGGGACCTGACCAGCCGCACCGCGCTGATCGCGTGGGCGGAATCGCACCAGATCCCGGTGCCCAAGGACAAGCGCGGCGAGAGCCCGTTCTCGACCGACGCGAACCTTCTCCACACCTCGTCCGAGGGCAAGGTGCTCGAGGATCCCTGGGAGGAAACCCCCGACTACGTCTATTCGCGCACCGACAACCCGGAAGACGCGCCCGACGCGCCCGAATACATCACGATCGATTTCGAGAAGGGCGACGGCGTCGCGCTCAACGGCGCGGCGATGTCGCCGGCGACGCTGCTGGCCGCGCTCAACGACCTCGGCCGCAAGCACGGCATCGGCCGGCTCGATCTCGTCGAGAACCGCTTCGTCGGCATGAAGAGCCGCGGCATGTACGAAACCCCCGGCGGCGAAATCTATGCCCGCGCCCACCGCGGGATCGAGCAGATCACGCTGGATCGCGGCGCGGCGCACCTCAAGGACGAGCTCATGCCCAAGTACGCCGAGCTCATCTACAACGGCTTCTGGTTCGCCCCCGAGCGCGAGATGCTGCAGGCCGCGATCGACCACAGCCAGGCGCGGGTGAACGGCACGGTGCGGCTGAAGCTCTACAAGGGCGGAGCCTATGTCGTCGGCCGCAAGTCGCCCGACAGCCTCTATTCGGAGCGCCACGTGACCTTCGAGGATGACGCCGGCGCCTACGACCAGAAGGACGCGGCGGGCTTCATCAAGCTCAACGCGCTGCGTCTGCGGCTGCTGGCGCAGCGGGATCGCTGAGGCGCGGCTCAGCCCTCCACCGTCGTCCCGGGCTCGACCCGGGACCGCTGGCGGTTTGCGCACCGCTGCTTGGAGCCGCAAAATCGCGGAAAACCGCGCCCAATGACGGGTTTCCGCAGGGTTGTCCACCGGCAAAGTGCTGCCTGTGGATAACTCCGTACGATTTTGCTTGTCCGACTCGCCGATGAAGCGCAGCCTCTGTCTATCGGAAGCACACGGACGGTCCGGGAAATCGCGGCGAAAGCCTTGAAATTCCAACTGAAAGTGTGCGGATGATGCGGCTCGCAAAGGGAAGCGGCAGGCCGGCTGGAACCTGATTTCTTTCAGGGAAAAGCAGGGCGGGCAGGACCCGGAGCAGTCGCCGGGACGCCGGAGTGCGGCACCCGGATCGGCGCGGCGAGGGACTAGAGGTCCCGATCCTGACCGGTCGCAGGGACCACGCGGAAAGTGACCCGAAATCGATCCTTCCAGGATATCCGTCCGCAGGAACGCGCCAAAAAGCGTCAGTACAGCGGGAGCGGTGCCGGGGAACGCAGGATCAACGCCCATCCCAGGCCGAAAGGCCGGTGGACCAGGACGGACGAAGCCGAAACGCGCTGCGCAAGCAGCAACGTGGCTGGCAGGCCGGACGGCAACGGGCGAAGGCAAGTGAGGATGCCCGGCGCAAGCCAGGCTTCCAAGCAGCCCAGGGGCTTCGTGTCCCGAACGGCGGCCTTCGCAATCGGACGGACGGAGCGAAAACGGACGACCGGGAAAGCCAGCGGTGGACGAGAGTGGGGACCGGCAGCGATGCCGGTCCCCATTTGCGTTGGGGGTCGTCTTCGAGTCTGCTGTTGGCGTTCGGTTCGGCCTTGCCCGACCTAGTGTGCAGCATGACCCTCCTTTCGCTGGCCTGTGATTGCATTCGCAGCATGCAACCCCATATTGGCCTCATCGGCTTGGCATTCTTCTCGTAAGCACCGCCGACCGAGAGACATCCGGGCTCCCGCTTACCAAGGGAGACCTTCCATGTCCGAAACCCTTTTCAAGGCCGTTACTCCCATTGCTCCGCGAAGTTCGATCGCCCGGAAGACGGCCGCGAGCGTGACGCTCGTCCTCTCGCTGGCACTGGCCGCTTGCGCCAGTGACGGCACCGTGCGGGATACGGGCGAGCGGCTGTCTGACCGGGGCCGCGAGATTGGCACCTATGGCACCGCCTGGTCCGAAGGACAGAAGACGGTCGGGGATGCCGAAAAAGCCATCGACAAAAGCGACCGAAGCCGGACCGATGGCGAGCGGGACCTGGCGAAGGCACGCGAAGAGCTTGCCAGGGCCGAGCGGGACTGTCAGGATTTCCGTGTGTGGCCGGGCATAATGGGCAACAAGGAGTCCCACTATGTCACGACGCAAAGAACC
>NZ_JBYSYP010000011.1:0-146314 GCF_058783565.1 Novosphingobium sp. FW305-C-111 | reverse complement strand
CGATCAACCTTGCGCCATCGTGAAAGGGGGTCCCTTTTGCGCGCCGATAGGGGGTCCCGTTTGCACGCCGATTGACACTGAATCATCGTGTCGTGCAATTCGCGGGCGATGCGTTCCCGCTCGCTGGTCCTGGCGATCATCCGGCTCCGGATGCGCGATGCAACCTGCCGCAATCGCAGCTCGTAAACGCCATACAGGAGGCCCGCCGTCGCCAGAGCGGCGGCGACCCGGAACCACCAAGTCTGGTGAAATGCATGGGCTATGCTGAACAATGCGACGACTGGCACATTGCTCCAGACACCGTCTTCGTTCGCGGCGAGCAGCTCGAAGCGATAGGTGCCGGGAGAGAGACCATCAAACGCAACGGAGCGCGAAGCGGTTTCGAACCAGGGCGCTTCAGGCCCACCCAGCCGGTATCGGAAGCGGACGCGCTCGGGCACGGAGAGGCTTGTGGCGGTGTAATCGATTTCCACATGCGTGGTGCCCGCTGGCAGTTCTGCCCCGCTCGGGGACGTCACGCCGGGACCGGTACGTATGCCGCGCACGATCACATCGGGCGGGCGGTCATTGAGGCCGATCATCTTGGGATCGATGGTTAAGACGTTGCCACGCGTGGCAAACCAGATCCGACCGTCGCCACCGGCGACAATCTGGGGGCCGGACGATTTCTGGACGAAGCTCGAAAGGCCATCGCGAAAGTTGAACACGCGATAGGGAATGTGGACGTCGGGATGCGCTAGGGCACGGCGCAATTCGGAAGTGCGCAGACGGACCAGTCCCAGATCGCCGATCCCCCATGTATCGCCGCTCGCGGTCTGAACCCAGCCATTGAGCGCTCCAGCCCACGGGTAGCGATCGACAGGCAATGCTTGCCGGTTTCGGGCGAACGGCGGATAAAGTCCGGAACTCCTGCTGGTCAGCAGCTGGTCGTCCAGCGGCAGCAGGCCCTCGATGCCTTCACTGGCCTCGGGACCATCGGCAATCGCGACGAACGGCAAGTTGGCGGCCTGCGGTGCCCGTCCGCGAAAATGAACAGCGACGCGGCCGTCGGTAAGAGCGATCACATTGCCCGGCAGGAAAGCTGCGCCAGCGGTGCCCGTGAAGAGCTGTGCGCGGTTTTGCTCGACCATCCACAGTCCATTCTGAAGGGCGGGCAACCACAAGCGGCCGGCCTTGTCCTCGGCGCAGGAATTGGCAGCGAAGGTACCTGGCAACGGAACACGCACGGTCACCTTCGCGTCTTGCAGCAGGAATGCTTTGTCCCTGTCGATCAGCCACACACCGCCATCCCGCGCGGCGCAGATCGCCTCGATCACTCGCGCGGGTTGGGCAAGGCTTTGGGGCTTAGTCTGTGGACGAACCCACAGCAGCGCGTGGTCATCGGCGATGTAAACCACCCCATCCCGGTCGACGGCCAGCATGTGGTTTGTTGCGGGGTCGGATGGCAAACCCGCAACCGGGGCAATGGGCACCCGGCGGAGCATGTTCAGACCCCTCTCTCCGCCGATCCAGATGTTGCCTTCCCTGTCTTCGAACAGGGCGCGCACCGGGTTCGCCAGCAAGCCATTCCCGGTGTCCAGTCGCTGCAATGTGACGGGCTGACCGGGCTCGAGATGGTCGACACGGAAGGCGCCGTCGCTCCAGGTTGCCCCCCAGAAAGCGCCGTGCCGGTCAAACAGGGTGCGGATGGCAAATGGAGTGCGAAAGCCAGGCTGTCCGCGCAGGAGCGTTGGACCTCTGGCGATCGGACGGGTCTGGTCTCTTTCGGAAAGCCAGATCGTGCCGTCTGCGGCCTGTGCCATTGTGGCGCGGGCAACGGTTGCGATGCCCGTGCTCTCGAAACGGGGTGCGCCTGGCCGCAGGCGATAGACACCGCGCTCCGTGGTCAGCCAGAGTGACCCGTCCTGCGCAAAGAGCGGGCTCCACACCGGCTCGAGCGGCAGGCCAGACGAGGTGTCGACCTCGGTCCACCGGCCATTGGCAAAGCGAGCCAGAGAGCGCTCCGGCCTCCCGCCGCGCGTGACCCAGATGGCACCATCAGGACCCTGTGCGATGTCGTTCACCTCGCGCGACGGGTTGGGCATTCGGGCATGTTCAAGCCGCCCCTTGCGCCAGAGCAGCAGGCCCTTCTTCCGGGCAAGGCCGATCCAGAGCGTGCCGTCGCGTGCCACGAGCAGCCTCGCCACTACCATGCTGCCCGGGTGTGAAGGGGAGGGGGCGATGTGCTCGAAAGTCAGTCCGTCAAAACGCACCAGGCCGTCGACGCCGCCGATCCACAGAAAGCCATCGGGCGTCTGGGCAAATGCGTTAATCCGGCTCGGCGCACCTTCCTCGATCGACCAGTGCCTTACATTCAGGCCGGAAAGTTCCTCTTGCCGACCTGTGCCGGGCGGCGCTGCGGGGGAGGCTGTGCCTATGGTCGCAGCCGCGAGTGCAACGGCGATCAGCCGCGCCATCACTGCGCGTTTGCGCTCAAAGTTCAATGATGCCCCGCTTGGCTGCGGTCGTCACGGCGTGGGTGCGGTCGTTGACGCGAAGCTTGGCAAAGATGCTCTTGATGTTGGACTTGATCGTCTCCTCCGCCACGCCGAGCTTCCAGGCCACCTGCTTGTTCGAGTGACCGCCGGCGATCATCTGGAGCACTTCAACCTCGCGCGTGGACAGCGATTCCTCGATGGCGTGGAGCGCGATATCCTGCGCGACGTCGGGGTGAAGGTGGCGCTGGCCGCGATGGACGGCGCGAATCGCATCTAGCAGTTCACGGCGCAGGCTGGACTTGAGCAGGAAGCCGCATGCACCTGCGCGCATCGCTTCGAGCGCCTTGGCGTCACCCGAATAGGTGGTGAGCACGATGACGCGAGCCTCGGGATGTACCGTCCTGATTTTTTCGATCGCCTCGACACCGGTCATCTCGGGCATGCGCAGATCCATCAGGACGACATCTGGGCGGAGCGCTTCGTAGAGCTCGACAGCTTGGACGCCGGTTGCGGCCTCTCCCGCGACTTCCATGTCCTTTTGGAGGGAGATGATCGCACTGACCCCTTCTCGCAGGATGGGGTGATCGTCCGCGACGAGAATGCGGATCACGTCAGCGTTCCCCGCCGGCATTGCAATGTCGTCCTCGATCGATGCTGCCCGCTGCCTGTCCAGGCCGGGCAACTGCTTGCCACGCCGCGGAGAATACCACGAAACGGTGGGGGCTTACAGCCACTCGAAAGCGGGCCCGAGGTTCCCCCGACCGGGTGTATCGTGAAGGTCCGATTCGGATCATCCTTTTGCCACAGCAAGGGGAGATGACATGGCCCACGACGCGACGCATCCGCGCATCGCACTGGAACGGCGCGACTTTCTGGCCGCGGGATCTTTCGCGGCCGCGCTGGCCGCCATGCCTTCGCGGGCCCTTTCCAAGAATACCCCCGCTTCAGGAGAACGCAGGATGGCTACGATCACAACCAAGGACGGCACCCAGATCTTTTACAAGGACTGGGGGCCGAAGGACTCGCCGGCCATCATGTTCCATCATGGCTGGCCGCTGACGGCGGACGACTGGGACAACCAGATGATGTTCTTCCTCCAGGCCGGCTACCGCGTGATCGCGCACGATAGGCGCGGACATGGGCGATCGACGCAGACCGATACTGGCAACGAGATGGACACCTATGCCGCCGATGTTGGGGCGCTGACCGATCACCTTGACCTGCGCGGTGCGGTGCACGTGGGCCACTCGACCGGCGGTGGCGAGGTAGCGCATTACGCTGCCCGTGCCCGTCCGGGCAGAGTCGCCAAGGCCGTGCTGATTGGTGCGGTCCCGCCGATCATGCTGAAGACCCCCGCAAACCCCGGCGGCTTGCCGATCGAAGTGTTCGACGGCTTCCGTGCCGCGCTGGTTGCCAACCGCGCCCAGTTCTTCCTCGATGTGCCGACCGGGCCGTTCTTCGGTTTCAACCGTCCCGGCGCGAAAGTCAGCCAGGGCCTGATCCAGAACTGGTGGCGGCAAGGCATGATGGGCGGCGCCAAGGCGCACTATGATTGCATCAAGGCCTTCTCGGAAACCGACTTCACCGAGGACCTGAAGAAGATCGACGTCCCCGTGCTGATCATGCACGGTGAGGACGACCAGATCGTGCCGATCGCGGATTCCGCGCATCTTGCGATCAAGCTGGTGAAGAAGGGCACGCTCAAGACTTATCCGGGCCTGCCGCACGGGATGGCTTCGACCCACCCGGACGTTATCAACGCCGACCTGCTCGCCTTCATCAAGGCCTGATGCGATGAGCTACACCAGCCGCATCGACCTTTCGGACCACGTGCGCAAGCAGGCCTGCGGATTGCTGCAGGCCCGCCTGTCCGACGCTCTCGACCTTGAGGCACAGGCCAAGCAGGCGCACTGGAACGTCAAGGGCCCGCACTTCCTGCAGCTTCACCAGTTGTTCGACGCCGTCCACGACGAGATCGAGCAGTTCGTCGATCTCCTCGCCGAACGCATCACCGCGCTGGGCCATGTTGCCGACGGGCGGGTGACGACCACCGCTTCGGCAACCTCCCTCTACGGTTATCCGCTCGAAGCCACGGGCGGCGAGGCGCACCTCAAGGCGCTTTCGGCCAGCCTGAGCGCGTTCGGCAAAGCCGTGCGCGAGGCGATCGATCAGGCGGGCGTGATCGGCGATGCCGATACCGCGGACCTGTTCACCCAGGTCTCGCGCGAGACCGACAAGCAGCTCTGGTTCCTCGAAGCGCATCTGCAGGCCCACTGACCCCTCACTCCCAAGGAGCAAACCCATGTCTTTCCGATCCCAGAAGCTGATCAATGCAGACGACACGCTGTTCATCTTCATCGACCACCAGCCACAGATGGCGTTCGGCGTCACCAGCATCGACCGGCAAATGCTCAAGAACAACACCGTGGCGCTGGCCAAGGCCGCCAAGCTGTTCAACGTGCCGATCATCCTGACCGCGGTCGAGACCGAATCCTTCTCCGGTTACATCTGGCCCGAATTGCTCGACGTGGTGCAGCAGAAGCCGATCGAGCGCACTTCGATGAATTCGTGGGATTCCGATGAGCTCGTCGCGCAGGTCAAGGCCAGCGGGAAGAGGAAGCTCGTTCTCGCCGCACTGTGGACCGAGGCCTGCCTGCTCTACCCGACGCTCTCCGCAATTGAGGAAGGGTTCGAGATCTACTTCGTCACCGATGCCTCGGGCGGCACCTCGCTCGAAGTGCGGATCACCTTCCGCGACACATGCAAATCCCGCGCGATCGCCTTGATCGCCTTGCCGCCGGCATACTCGCGCCGAATCCGAACCACTGTCTCCAAAATCAACATCCCGATCTCGCCGCCTGAAAATCCAGCCGGCTGCTTAAACCATCGAAATGAGGGGTCCCTTTTAGACGCCGATCACCCCGCTAACGGGGTCCTTTTTGCACGCCGATCCACAAACAGGCCACGCGAAGTGGCTTTGATGTCAGTTCGAGGCGTGTCGAAATAAAGCTTCCAAGTGATCCTGCGGCAGAGAACCCAAGGTCCGGGGAAGTCATGCAATCGCCGCTTGGAGGCAAGTCAGCCTGCATTCCCATCGCGATTCAAATCATCCTCGGCGATGATCGGGAGAGTGACGTTGGCGTGTGTTATCACCTTGAGCTTTCAGCACGAAATGGAAGTCCTGTTTCAGTTGCCAATTTAAAAGGCAGATGCCAGCCAGACGCATTGGCTAACTGAACAGATGGCAGCTTCGGTGGGTCAGCATGGCAACGCCATCGGCAGCTTTGTTAGCAGAACCAGGCATTCCTCAGGCGCCGAACGGCTGAAGCCTCAACGGGCAATGAATTCATTTCTGCGTGGGTATCACAGAGGCACATCGGAACAGCATGAGCAGTTGGATTACAAGCACACCGTACGCAGTGGCACTGCTAGGAATAGTTATTTGTTTGTAGCGATTTACGGCCAATTTCGACCCTGGTGTCAAAGTGATTTGAAAGCAAAGTGCACTTTGAATTCGCAAGACTGAATTCGATAAACGATTGATATAAATATGAATCTTTGATCAATTTGGTCACGATCTGCAATCTGCAAACTGGAAAGCTTCTTGCGGACAAATCCTTTGCCAATCCTTCGCTAGTTAAGTCCTGTTTGATGAGTCGGATCGGGTCGTGTCATGCGCTGATTGGAAACAGTACACCCCCCAATCGGCCATCATGTCGCGGCGCTTGTCGAGGTAGTTGGTGCGACGGTAGGCTGCCTCGACCTTGTTGGCGACAGTGTGCGCGAGGGCCGCTTCCGCGACCTCACCGGGGTAGCTGGTCTGTTCCGCGGCCCAGTCGCGAAAGGCCGAGCGGAACCCGTGAACCGTGTATGGCAATTCCGCGTAGCGCAGGATCTTGAGCAGGGTCATGTCGGACAGCGGACGGCGCACATCGCGTCCCGGGAAGAGCAGATTACTGCACGGGACGTCGAATTGCCTGGCGCGCTCCAAAACGTCGATCGCGGCATCGGAAAGGGGAACGACATGTTCCTTCCCCACCTTCATTCGGGAGGCTGGAATGGTCCACAACTTGGTCTCCAGATCGATCTCATTCCACTTAGCACCGCGAACTTCGCCTGACCGCGCAGCTGTCAGGATCAGGAACTCCAGTGCCAATCGTGGTGCGCTCAGTCGGGCATGCAAGTGGGCTAGAAATGTCGGCACCGCATCATAAGGCATGGCCGCCAAGTGACCGTCCTTCTTCTTGGGCTGCCTCGGCAACACCCGGTTGACCGAACGCATCGGCGCTTCGGTGGGGCGCATGCCATTGGCATAGGCCCAATCCAGCACCACCCCTATCCGCTGCTTGACCCGCCGGGCGGTCTCCGGCTTCGTCAACCAGATCGGTAGCAGCACCTCGCGGATCATCGGGCCTTCGATGTCGGTGACCAGGCGATTGCTCAGCAGCGGGAAGGCATAGTTCTCCAGCGTGGTGATCCACTGGTCCTGGTGCTTGCCGTTCTTCCAGCTTGCCTTCTGCTCGGCATGGACGCGCAGCGCGGCGGCCTTGAAGTTCAGGATCTCCAGCCTGCGCCGCTTGCGCTCCGCCACCGGATCGATCCCGCGCTGGATATCGCGGCGCAGTTCGAAGGCCGCATCGCGCGCTTCCTTCAGGGACACCATCGCCAGTGAACCCAAGCCAATGTCACGTCGCCTGCCGTTCACAGTAGCGCGGAGCTGCCAGTTGCCTTTGTTCTGTCTTGTCAGTTCCAGGAACAGACCCTCGCCATCGTTGTAACGCCCGGGTTCCTTGAGGTTTCGAATCTGCAGTGTCGTGAGCCGGCCCATGACCATCCATCCTGTTCCGCCCCCACAATCACCCCCACACTCCAGCGCGGATTTGAGGAGATCATTGAGAACAATATAAGAACAAAGAAAGCGTGATCAAGGCCGAAAATCCGCTGAATTCTGCGTCTTTCCGGGATCAATCGGGCTTTCCTGGGATGATATAGATGGCGGAGACGGAGGGATTCGAACCCTCGGTACCGGATTTACCAGTACGACGGTTTAGCAAACCGTTGGTTTCAGCCACTCACCCACGTCTCCGGATCGCAGCGGCGAGCGGGCGCTATAGCGAGGGGTTTGGGAGGGGGCAAGCGGTCTGGTGCGGCATTTTTGCGTCTATCCGGGTCGGCGTGGAGGGCGTGGCAACTGCGGACCGTCGCAAATTGGACTCGGCTCATCGCCGGTTCATTGCCGCGCCGCGAAAGGTCGATTCTGCTTGGGGATCATGAGGACCTGGCGCTGCGGGGGCCGCGCCGAAGCTGGACGGGAATCGCCATGACCATCACTCGCCGCGCCGTTGCCCTGGTAACCGCATTGTCCTTCGCCCTGTCCGGCGTTTCCGCCGGACCGGCGCTGGCGCAGGTCGAAAGCGTCGATCCCAATGCGGCCTACACTGCCCCGCCGGCAGCCACGCCTGTCGGGTCCGAAGCGCAGGTTGCGGCGCCCGTCAACGCCGATCCGGCTGCACAGCCTGCGATTGATGCCGCTGGCGGGCCCGCCAGCCCGGCCGCCGAGGCTTCGACCGCATCCGCGGAAGGCGGAACCTACAAGGAAGACGACCTGATTGGTGCGGCCGAGGGCGTTTTCGGCAAGGGCGCGCAGGGCCTGGCGATGATGATCAAGGACCTGCTCAAGAAACAGGGCGAGCCCAACGGCTACATCGTCGGCCGCGAGGGCGGCGGGGCATTCGTGTTCGGCGTGCGCTATGGTTCGGGCACGCTGTTCCACAAGGTCGAGGGGCAGAAGCCGGTGTACTGGACGGGCCCGTCGCTCGGCCTCGACGTCGGCGCGAACGCGGGCAACACCTTCGTCCTCGTCTACAACCTCTATGACACCGAGGACCTCTACAAGCGCTTCGGCGCCGCGGAAGGGCAGGCCTATCTGCTCGGCGGGTTCAACGCGAGCTACCTGCGCAAGGGCGATGTCGTGCTGATCCCGATCCGGGTTGGCGCAGGACTACGGCTTGGGGTGAACGCCGGCTACATGAAGTTCTCCCACAAGCAGAAGTGGCTTCCCTTCTGAACGCGTAGTTCGATCCCTCACACCCTGGGCCTTCGGGCCCATGCTGCCGCCTTCCTCAGGAATGGCGGCAGATTGCGTTAAGTCAAAGACTCCGCTCGAAATGACTCCGTAGAAATACGGTAGCAATTGACGCCAAGAACAGGGTCGTTGCCCTCGGCAACACGTGGAGGCGTGAATTGTCTTCCTTGGTCTGGAAAGTGGAGGACATTCAAAATGAGGATCGTAAAGGCCGCGAAGCGCGGGGGCGCTTCTGCGAGCGGGCAAGTCGTGCGCCGCGCCGCGCTCACGGGAATGCTGCTGGCGACGGTCGCCGCGGCTCCGTCATTCGCGCAGTCAATCAACAACCCAGGATTTGAGACCGGCGATACGACCGGCTGGACCACCAATGGCGGGTATTGGGGATCGGGCGCCTATCCTCCCAATCCGTCGGAATACAGCGGCCCGGCCAACCTCGCGACGATCATGACTGCGGGATCGACCGATCCCTATACGGGCACGCCTACCGTCTTTGCCGGCAACTACGCGCTGCGGCTGAACGATGCGAGCGGCGGTAACGATATCACCGCGCTCCAGCAGACGGTGACGAACTACAGCGGCAACAAGATCTATTATGCGTGGAACGCGGTCCTCGAGCCGTCGCACGGGGCCACCGACAGCCCGTCGTTCCTGATCAAGGTGGTCGATCTCACCACCAACAGCATCGTCACCAACATAGGCTACAGCGCGTTCACGGCGCAGAACACGACGATTTTCCGGTCGGCGGCGCAGTTCGTAACCACCGACTGGAAGGTCGAAGACATCGACGTGACCTCGGGCCACGATTACCAGCTGCTGTTCCTGGCGGTGGACTGCCTTTACGGCGGGCACGCCGGGTACGTCTATGTCGACGGCTTCGGCAACGCGATCCCGCTCAACAATCCTGACGTCACCTTCGATCCGGCGACCGGCCTGACCAAGGGCGCGCTCATCCTGATCCCGATCGGCGGAAATCCGGATATCGACCTCAACGGACCTTACACGGTGAGCCAGCTGCTCGCCGGGTCGGTCAATCCCAACTTCGTCGGCGGGGTCTTGCAAGGCGACGGAAGCGGTCCGGTCAATGTCGCGCTCAGCGTGCAAAGCCAAGGTGGCACGATCGATACCAACGGCTCGGATCTCGAAATCAGCAGCGACGTAACCGGAACCGCCGGCGGCAGCCTGACCAAGACGGGCCTCGGCAAGCTCACGCTTTCGTCCATGACCACGCTGGATGCCGACTTCATCGTCGACAACGGCGTCCTGGACCTGCCAGGTACGCTTTCGGCGATGAACGTGCGCGTGAACGGTGCCGGTACGCTGCAGGGGACCGGCAATGTCGTCGCCAATCTCATCGTCGGAAGCGGCGGGCGGCTCGCGCCCGGCAGCGGCGTTGGTACGCTCGACGTCGTCGGCGGCAATGTCTCGCTCGGGAGCGGTTCGACATTCGCGCTGGACATCGACGGGCGGGCTTACTCGAACGCCGGAGGTTCGGGCACGTATGACCGTCTGGTCGTGACCGCCGGCGGCTTCGCGGCGGGCGGGACAATTGCACCGCAATTGCGCGGGATCGCCGCGCCGGCGACGAACACGTTTACACCGGTCCTTGGCGACACCTTCACGGTCGTCACGGCGGACAGCGTCACCGGCCAGTTCGCCAGCGTGGCACAGCCGACCGGGCTCGCCGCGAACACCCGGTTCGACGTGTTCTACAACCCGAAGAACGTCCAGCTCGTGGTCACACCGGCCAGCCTCCGGGCGCTCGGCCTGGGGAATGGCTGGAAGCTCAATGGCGTGGCTGCTGCGACCGGGCTCGACGCGGTACGGCCAGCCGCGGGAACGCGCGCAGGGGCGCTGCAGTCGCTGTTCAACCAGCTCTATGGCTTCAACGCCGCCGGCTACCAGAACGCGCTCCAGCAGCTTTCGGGCGAGAACCACGTCTTCGCCGAACAGGCCGCGCTGGCCGAAGCGCGGTCGAGCGTGGATAGCGCGCTCGATGCCGCCGCCACCTATGCATCGCCCTGCGATACGGCGGATAGGACCGGCGACAAGAAGGAGCGGGCTTGCACCGACCAGCGCAACCACCCGGCGCTTTGGACGCGGCTCTTCCACGAAGAGGCCAGCTATGGCGACGATGCGACCGCGGAAGGGTTCGAGACCACGCGACACGGCTTCATTGCCGGTCTTCATGCCCTCAACTCGGAAACGACCCGCATCGGCTTTGGCGGACGCTATTCGGAATCGACGCTGAAGAGCGCAATTGGGTACCGCAGCGAGCTCAAAGGCTACTCGCTGTTCGGCTACGCCTCGCACGCGCTCGGGCCGGTCACGCTCAGCGCTTATGGCGGGTACAGCCACGACGACGTCGATGCCAGGCGTTCAACCGATCTGACCACCGGGCGGTCGCTTTCGACCGCGAGCTACGGCATTTCCAGCACCGACCTCGCGCTTGAGGCGCGGACTTCACTTCCGGTCGGCAAGAACGCCGTGCTCAAGCCGGTGGTCGGGGTATCGTATTCGCACGTCACCGCCGACGCGGTAAACGAGGTGAACGCCGATCCGAACCTGGCGCTCAAGCTGCCGAAGGAAACCTGGGATACCACTCAGGGCAAGCTCGGAGCGGATCTCGAGGTCGGCATCGGTGCGGTCAAAGCCGATGTCACGGCCAACTGGCTGCACACGCTGTCGGGCTATCCGACTGCGCGGCGCGGGGTGTCTCTGGGCGCGGCGAGCTGGCAGGCGTCGAGCGTCGGGATCAAGGACGATGCCTTCGAGTTCGGCGCAGGGTTGACCGCGACGGTGGCGCCGGGCGTGAAAGCGCGGCTTGAGTATCGCGGCGTCCGCGACACCGGCAACTACAAGGTGGATCGCGGGACGATCGGACTGGCGGTCGCGTTCTAGACCGTATCCTCGGGTCGCAAACCGGGGCGGGGGACGGGCGGGACGGTGCCCGCCCCCCGAAACGCATGGACGTCATTAAAATTACGCGAAGCGGCCTTGCCGCTGGTGCCAGCCGGGCCTAAGGCGCGCCGCGCTTGCCAATCGTTTCTCCCCGGACCCGAACCATGCTCGAAAACCTCGCCCAGCAGCCCGCCGACGCGCTTCTTGCGCTGATCAAGCTCCACAACGCCGATCCGCGCGCCGACAAGATCGACCTCGGCGTGGGTGTCTATCGCACCGGACAGGGCGACACCCCGGTGTTCGGCGCGATCAAGGCGGCCGAGCAGAAGCTCCTCGCGGAGCAGGATTCGAAGGCCTACCTCGGCCCCGAGGGCGACATGGCGTTCGTCCATGCGCTGATGCCCTATGTCTTCGGTGATGGCTTCAAGGACCGCCATATCGAAGGGATGCAGGCCCCTGGTGGCACTGGAGGCGTGCGCCTCGCGATCGAACTGGCCAAGCGTTCGGGGATCAAGCGGGTGTGGATGGGCACGCCGAGCTGGCCGAACCACGCGCAGATCGTCGCTGCTGTGGGCCTCGAGCTCAAGACCTTTGGTCACGTGACGACCGATGGCACGGCCGACCTTGACGCGCTGAAGGCTGCGCTGGCCGAGGCTGATGCCGCGACCGACGCGGTGCTGCTCCACGGATGCTGCCACAACCCCACCGGCGTCGATTACACCAACCCGCAGTGGGACGAGATCGCCGCACTGGTCGCGGACAAGGGCATCCTGCCGATCCTCGACCTGGCCTACCAGGGCCTTGGCGACGGCATGGAAGCCGACGCCTATGGCCTGCGCAAGGTGCTGGCCGCAGTGCCCGAGGCGCTGATCGCCTATTCCTGCGACAAGAACTTCGGGATGTACCGCGACCGCGTCGGCGCGCTTTATGCGATGACCCGGACGGAGGACGACCTCGCCCGAGCGATGTCGAACGGCGCCGCGATCGCCCGCGCTTCGTGGTCCATGCCGCCCGACCACGGCGCCGCTGCGGTGCGCCTGATCCTTGCCGACGAAACACTGACCGCGCAGTGGCTCGACGAGCTCGACACGATGCGCGCGCGCATGCGCCAGGTGCGCGAGAAGCTGGCTTCCGCCGGCAAGGTCGGCTCACTCGACCTCGCCGCCGTGGGCAAGCAGAACGGGCTGTTCTCGGTGCTGGCGCTCAGCGGCGAGCAGATTCTGGCCCTGCGCGAGAAGCACGGGATCTACATGGCCGGGTCGGGCCGGATCAATGTCGCCGGACTGACCACGGCCAACATCGACCAGTTCATCGCTGCGTTGGCGGATGTCGCGGGCACGTCGCTTTAATCCTTGAAACTTGGATGAGTCCCCGCGCAGGCGGGGACTCAGTGCTCTCGCGAAATGTGTGAGAAGCACGCTCTGCGCTCCCGCCTGCGCGGGGACGCCAAGTGTTTCGAGGTGGGGTGTACTTCGGTACGGAGGAGGCTCAGCCCTTCCGCAGGCTCTCCATGCGCTGGAGATAACGGGCCAGAACGTCGATTTCGAGGTTCACCTTGTCGCCCGGCGCGCGGTTGCCGATTGTCGTGACCTCGGCGGTGTGCGGGATGATGTTGAGCGTGAAGTGGACGGTGCCGTCGCTCTGGTCGGCGACCTCGTTCACGGTCAGCGAGATGCCGTCGACGGTGATCGAACCCTTCGCCGCGATAAAGGGGGCCAGTTCGGGTGGAGCGGCGATGCCCACACGGCGCGAATCGCCTTCGGGGCAGATGCCGACGATCTCGCCCACCGCATCGACGTGGCCGGTGACGATGTGTCCGCCGAGTTCGTCGCCGAGCTTGAGTGCCGGTTCGAGGTTGATCGCCGCGCCCTGTGTCCACTGGGCCGGGGCGGTGCGCGAGACGGTCTCGCCCGAAACGTCGACGGTGAACCATGCGTCGCCCGCCGCGCCGCCGCGATCGACGACCGTCAGGCAGACGCCCGAGCAGGCGATCGACGCGCCGATCGCGATCTTTTCGGGGTCCATCGCGCATGCGACCGTGACGCGCAGGTCGCCGCGGTTCTCGATCCTGGCAATGCGGCCGACTTCGCTGACGATCCCGGTAAACATGGCTGCCTCAATCCTCCGTGCGGATGCGCTCGTAGACGTCGAGCGTGTCGCTGCCAAGGCGTCGGCGGTCGGTCAGCGCCCAGCGCCCGTGCGCCGCGTCGAGCGAGCCGAGGCCGATGTCGCCGATGCATGGCCGGCCTTCGCCGATGACGATGGGGGCGCGGTAGAGCAGGAGCCGATCGACCCGGTCGGCGGCGAGGAATGCGGCGGCCGCGCCGGCGCCGCCTTCGACGAGCAGGTACTGCGCGTCACCGAATGCGCCGGGCCGGGCCACATCGCCGACCGCGGTCCACCCCTCGGGCGCGATGTCCCGGGTCAGCACGAATCGCCGGGGACTGCGCGGCTCGAGACCGGGCAGGCGCACGTCGAGGCGCGGTGCGTCGGTCCGGAGAGTTTCTCCGCCGACGAGGATCGCGTCGGAGCGGGCACGTTCGAGGTGGCCGTGGGCGCGTGCTTCAGGCCCGGTGATCCAGCGGCTGGTTCCGTCGGGCAGTGCAATCCGCCCGTCGAGCGATGTGGCGAGCTTGAGCGTCGTGTAGGGCCGCTGGTGGCGGCTGCGGAGAAGGTAGCCGGCCAGCGACGCCGTGGCGGCTGGCGAGACGACGAGATCGGCGGTGATCCCCGCGGCCCGGATCGCGGCGATGCCGCTGCCCGACGTGCGCGGATCGGGATCCTCGCAACCGATCACCACCCGCGACAGGCCGGAGGACAGCACCAGCAACGTGCAGGACGGCCCGCGCTCGCTCGCATGCGCGCAGGGTTCCAAGGTGACGTAAAGCGTCGCGCCTTGCGCGAGTTCGCCCGCCTGGGCCAGCGCCACCGCTTCGGCATGGGGCCTGCCGCCGGCCTGCGTCCAGCCGCGGCCAACGACACGGCCATCGCGCACCACGACTGCGCCGACCGCCGGATTGGGCGCGCTCAGCGGGCGACCGCGGCCCGCCAGCGACGCCGCGGCAGCCAGCCAGTCGGTGTCACTGCGGCTTGACGACATGGTCCCTGAGGATCGCCTCGCGCTCTTGCTGGAGGCGGCGCTTCTCGGCTTCGATCTCGGCCGTGCCTTCCTGGTAAGCCTTGTCGGTATCGACCCCGGTGGCGTCGCCGACGGCCTTGTACATCTTGCGGATGCGTTCGCGACTGGCCTCTTCCTCGGCCTCCTGGCGCTTGGCCTCGTCGGTGGCGAGCTTGTTGGCGGCGATGATTTCCGCATCGGTCCGGCCGGGCAGCAGGTTCGGGAAATAGATGACTTCGGGCGGGCGCGGCGGTCCGCGGTCACCCTGCTGGAAGATCACGAGG
This sequence comes from Novosphingobium sp. FW305-C-111, assembly GCF_058783565.1. Lineage (NCBI taxonomy): Bacteria > Pseudomonadati > Pseudomonadota > Alphaproteobacteria > Sphingomonadales > Sphingomonadaceae > Novosphingobium > Novosphingobium sp. FW305-C-111. The sequence continues at coordinate 131,452 of NZ_JBYSYP010000011.1, read as the reverse complement.
AAGATCGACCCGGTCACCGCCGCCGACAGCGCGATGAAGCGCCAGCGGTGCGGCTGTGGACGGATGAACTGCTCGCGCAGGTCCTTCACCGCCCGCCGGGGGGAGACGTTTTTCCAGAAGCTCATGCGCGCGAGATAGGACCTGCCGGCCGGGAAAGCCAGTGCCGCTCAGCCGAACAGGCGATAGAGCCCGCGCCCATGCGCCTTGAGCCAGCGGTTCGCCTCCTCGACCTGGCCTTCGTAGATCGAATCCAGCGCGGCGTGGAAGGCCGGACTGTGATCGAAGTGCTCAAGATGCGCGACCTCGTGCGCGACGACCGAGCGGCGGACGAAGTCGGGGGCCATGACCAGCCGCCAGTTCATCCGGATCACCCCGCTCGACGAACAGCTGCCCCATCTCCGCTGGGCGCGCGAGAGAGCAAGGCGCGGCGGCGGCTGGCCCGCTCGGTCGCAATAGAACGCGAGGTCGTCCTGCATCAGCCGCAGCGCTTCCTTCTCCAGCCAGCGCTGGAGCCGGGGTGCGAGGCCCTCGTGCGGGCCGCCTACAACCACGGCGCCGTCGTCCAGCGCCGGCCGGCGGGGGGCCGCCTCGAACCAGTCGATGCGCAACTGCTCGCCGCGGTACGGCAAGCGTCCCCCGGGTTCGATAACGACCGGGTCTGGCCGCGCCGCGAGCCTGCGCGCCAGCCAGGGCGCGCGCTCCCGCGCGAACGCCTCGGCGTCGCCGACCCGGCCCCACGAGGGGATCGAGATTCGCACCTCGGACCCGTCCGGCGAGAGCCGCAGCGTCATCTGCCGGGCCTGGCGCAGGCGGCGGATGACCAGCGGCATTTCGGCGTCGCCGACGCGCACGGTGCGGCGCGCGGGCTGGGCCGGGGCCTTCGGCGTCCGCCGCAGCCAGTCGATCACGGCCAGTCGTCCGGGACGATGTGGTCCTCCAGCGGCCCCGCGAGGACTTCGCTCACCGCGCGGCCCGCGACCGAGATGCCGGCGCGGTGAACCGCCTCGCGGTCACCGCAGACGAGATAGTGCCAGTCGGGCAGCGGCTTGCCGTCCCCGCGCAGCTTATAGGCGCAGGTTGCCGGCAGCCACTCGATCTCCGCGGCCAGCTTCGGGGTCAGCCGCAGGCAATCGGGCACCATTGCCCGGCGGTGGCGATAGTCGGAGCAGCGCGCGGTGCGCAGGTCGAGCAGGCGGCAGGCGACGTTTGTGCGGACGATCTCGCCGGTGTCCTCGTCCTCCAGCTTGTGAAGGCAGCACTGGCCGCAGCCGTCGCACAGCGCTTCCCACTGCTCGCGGTCGAGCGTCTCGATCGGGCGCTCCCAGAAGCGTTCTACTTCACCCATCTGGCCAATTCCGCGGCGACTGCCTGCGGGCTCTGTTCGGCGGGCAGGAGGGCGATCGGCTCACCATCGGGGCCCATGAGATAGGCGGCACGGCTGTGGTCCATCAGGTAGGCGCCGGGCGAGGTGCCGTCGCGCTTCTGGGCATAGACCGCGAACAGCTTTTCCGCGGCGGCGACCTGTTCGGGCGTCCCGGTCAGGCCGATAAGGCCGGGGCCGAAGTTGGCGGTGTATTCGCCGATCACTTTGGGCGTGTCGCGCACCGGATCGACCGTGATGAACAGCGGCTGGACCTTCTTCGCGGCGTCGCCGTGGTCCTTCGCGAACAGCTTCAGCCCCTGCATGATCTTCTGCAGGTCGAGCGGGCAGACGTCCGGGCAGAAGGTGTAGCCGAAATAGACGATCCGGTACTGGCCGGCGAACTGGCTGAACTTCACCGGCTTGCCGGTCTTGTCGACGAGGCTGAACTCACCGCCCAGCTTCGCCCCCTGGAGCGGCGGCGGCTCGCTCGGCTGGGAGCCGCACGCGGAGAGGAGCGAGAGGGCGAAGGCGGCGCCGAAAAGGCGGAATGCGGGATGGGCCATGGCGCGGCGGTTCATGCTCTGCTAACCGGGCGACTGCAAGGGCTTGGCTCGGAAACGGGGCAGTCCAACAGGAGGAAATGAGGTGAACGGTCTGATCAAGGGCTGGCGGGTCGCGGCGCTAGCGCTCGCGCTGTCGGGCGGGTTACTGGTCGCCGGACCGGCAGCGGCGCAGTTTTCCGACGGCTACAAGTTCCTCGAGGCGGTGAAGAAGGTCGACAGCGATGGCCAGAAGGTCATCGACATGATGTCGGATCCGTCGATCAACGTGAACACCCGCGACGTGACGAGCGGCGAGACCGCGCTCCACATCCTCGTCCGCAAGCGCAACAACATCTGGATCCAGTACCTGACCCAGAACCGCGCCAACCCCAACATTGCTGACGTCCACGGGGTGACCCCGCTGATGCTCGCCGCCAACATGGGCTTCGTCGAGGGCGTGCAGTCGCTGATCGCGGCGGGCGGGAAGGTCGATACCCCGAACGACACCGGCGAAACGCCGCTGATCTCCGCGGTCCACCGCAAGGACGTCGCGATGATCCGCGTCCTGCTCAAGGCCGGGGCCAATCCCGACCGTGCCGACAACTCGGGCCGCTCGGCCCGCGACTATGCCCAGTTCGAAGGTCGCTCCAGCCCGGTCCTGACCGAGATCGAGAACGCCTCCAAGGCCAAGGCCGCGACCGCAGGCAAGGTCTTCGGACCGAGCATCCCTTAAGGAGCGTCTGCCGTGACCGATGCCTCGCTCGACGACCTGCGCCGCCGCCTCGCCCCGGCGCTGGCCGAAGCCGCGGTGTTCGACGGATGGAGCGATGCCGCTGTCGACGCCGCCGCCGACGCGAACGGGGTGGACCGGTCGGCGGCGCACTTCGCCTTTTCCGGCGGGGCGATGCAGATGATCGAGGCCTGGGCGGCCAGCGTCGATGCCGCGATGGTCGAGGGGCTTTCGCCGGAGATGCTCGCGGCGCTGCCGATCCGCGAGCGCATCCGCACGCTCGTCCAGTTCCGGCTCGATGCGATCGTCACCACGCGCGAGGCGCTGCGGCGGGCGCAAGTCGTGATGGCGCGGCCGGCCAACGTGCTCGCCGCGACCCGGCTCGGCTGGCGCAGCGCCGACTCGATGTGGCGGCTCGCCGGTGACAAGGCGACCGATTACAACCACTATACCAAGCGCATGACCCTCGGCGCGATCTATGCCGCGACGCTCGCCGTCTACGCCGAAGACCAGAGCGAGGGCTTTGCCGAGACCCGCGCGTTCCTCGACCGGCGGATCGGCGACGTGATGCGCTTCGAGAAGGCCAAGGCGCGAATCTTCAAGCCGACCGACGAACGCTTCAGCCCCACTCGGCTCCTCGGACGGCTGCGCTACCCCGCGGTCTGAAAACCGCGCCGGATTTGATCGCGGTCAAGGCGCGCCCCATTCGCAAACGCCAATCGTTCGCAAAACAGTTGGGGAAGGTGCTCTATTGCGAATGGATTGCAAAAGGCAGCGCGCTGTGGCAGCGCGGCCCGCGTGACGCTCGACCAGCTTCCCCTTGGCCAACCGGCGCGAATCACCGCGATCGACTGGGCCATGCTCGTGCCGGAAGAGGCGCAGCGCCTGCGTGCGCTAGGCATCGACGAGGGCGCGCGGGTCGGCCTCGCCTATCGCGGCGTGTTCGGCGGGTCAGATCCGCTCGCGGTCGAGGTCGGCCGCATGACTGTAGCCCTGCGCCGGATCCACGCCCGGGCAATGACCGTCGAAGCGCTGGCGGCCGAACCGGCATGAGCCGAGGCCCCACCGTCGCCGCGCTGGTCGGCAATCCCAATGCGGGCAAGAGCGCGCTGTTCAACGCGCTGACCGGCGCGCGCCAGAAAATCGCCAACTATCCCGGCGTCACCGTCGAACGGAAGGCCGGGCGCCTGCTGCTCCCCAGCGGCGAGCCGGTCGAACTGGTCGACCTCCCAGGGTCCTACGGGTTCGCCGCGACCAGCCCGGACGAAGAGGTGACCCGGCGGGTCATCATGGGCGAGCAGGAGGGCCAGGCCCGGCCCGACGTGCTGATCATCGTCCTCGATTCCTCCAATCTCGAGCAGCACCTGGTGTTCGCGCAGGAAGTGCTCGAGCTGGGCCGGCCGACGGTGGTCGCGCTCAACATGGTCGATCTCGCCGAGCGCGACGGGCTGACGCTCGACCCTGCAGCGCTGCAGGCCGCGCTCGGCGTGCCGGTCATCCCGACCGTCGCCGTGCGCCGCCGCGGGCTTCCCGAACTTGCCGCCGCGATCGCCGAGGCGCGCGACCGGGCGAACGCCGAGCATGACCAGCCCGGCCAGCACGTGACCCTGCCCGAACGGCGGATGCTGGCGCACGAGATGGCGCGGGGCGCGATTCTCTCCGAGACCCGCCGCCACCGCCTCCATGCGCGGATGGACCGGGTGCTGCTCCATCCCTGGCTCGGCTTTCCGATCCTGCTCGCGCTGCTGTTCGTGATGTTCCAGGCGGTGTTCAGCGGCGCCACCCCGTTCGCCGATGCGCTCGACGGTGCGGTCAGCGGCCTTGGCGAACTGGTCAAGGCCAACGTTCCGCCCAGCCTGCTGCGCGATCTCGTGACCGACGGCATCATCGCCGGTGTCGGCTCCGTCGTGGTGTTCCTGCCGCAGATCCTGATCCTGTTCTTCTTCATCCTGACGATGGAGGCGACCGGCTACATGGCCCGCGCCGCCTTCCTGATGGACCGGATGATGGCCGGCGTCGGCCTCTCGGGTCGCAGCTTCATCCCGCTGCTCTCGAGCTTCGCCTGCGCCATCCCCGGGATCATGGCGACGCGCAGCATCGCCGACCCCAAGGACCGCCTGACCACGATCCTGATTGCCCCGCTGATGACCTGTTCGGCGCGGCTTCCTGTCTATGCGGTAATCATCGCCGCGTTCATCCCGAACAACCGCGTCCTGCCGGGTGTCGGGCTGCAGGGGCTGGTGCTGTTCGCGCTTTACCTGGCAGGGGTCGTCGGCGCGATGGCGGTCGCGCTGGTGCTGCGCCGCTCGGTCACGAAAGGGGCGGCCAGCGGCTTCATCATGGAGCTGCCGAAGTACCAGCTGCCCACGGTCAAGGACCTCGCATTGGGGCTGTTCCAGCGGGCGTGGATCTTCCTGCGCCGCGCGGGGACGATGATCTTCACCGTCACCGTCGTGCTGTGGATCCTGCTCAACTTCCCGCGCGCCGGGGAAGGGGAGAACCAGGTCGATGCCTCGGCCGCCGGGCACATCGCGGGGGCGCTTGCCGTGGTGGTCGAACCGATCGGCTTCAACCGCGACATGGCGCTCGCGCTGGTCCCGGCGATGGCCGCCCGCGAGGTGGCGGTGAGCTCGCTGGCGACGACCTATGCGGTCAGCGCCGGCGACGACGAGGACGCCGCCGCGCAGGCGCTCGGCGACCAGCTCAAGTCGCGCTGGACCCTGCCGATGGCACTCGCGTTCCTCGCATGGTTCGTGTTCGCGCCGCAGTGCCTTTCGACGATCGCGGTGGCCCGGCGCGAAACAAATGGGTGGAAATGGCCCGGGTTCATGTTGGCCTACCTGTTCGCGCTGGCCTACATCTTCGCGGGAATCACCTACTGGTCCGCGGTTGCGCTGGGCCTTTAGGTCCAGTCAGGGATACGCGAGGAACATGGCAGGCAGCGTCAACAAGGTCATCCTGGTAGGGAACCTGGGGCAGGACCCCGAAATCAAGAGCTTCCAGAACGGCGGGCGCATCGCCAACCTGCGCATCGCCACGTCGGAAAGCTGGAAGGACCGCCAGACCGGCGAGAAGAAGGAACGGACCGAGTGGCACTCGGTCGTGCTCCAGTCCGACGGTCTCGTCGGCGTGGCCGAGCGGTTCCTGAAGAAGGGCAGCAAGGTCTACATCGAAGGCCAGCTGCGCACCCGCAAGTGGCAGGACCAGTCGGGCAACGACCGCTACACGACCGAGATCTCGGTCGGCGGCATGGGCGGCGTGCTGACCATGCTCGACGGCGCGAGCGGCGGCGGCGGTGGTAGCCGGGGCGGCGGCGGCTGGAACGAGGGTGGTTCCTCGGGCGGCGGCGCGCGTTCGGGCGGCGCTGCGGGCGGCCAGTCCGGCGGCGGCTGGAACCAGGGCGGCGGCGGCGGTGCGGCCGGCGGCTACGACGACCTCGACGACGACATTCCGTTCTGATGGATTGGGGGTAGGCCCACCCCCCGACCCCCTCCCGCAAGCGGGAGTGGGAGATTCAGCGCTACCAGTCCCCCTCCCGCATGCGGGAGGGTTAGGGGTGGGCCCGATCGACCCTCAAGTGCCCCGCGTGTCCCCGTACAGGTGGATGTGCAGCCGGTCCGTGAAGCGCCAGCTGCGGTCCATGCAGGCCTCCGACAGCCAGCGCGCGCGTTCGCGCAGCGTCACCGAATCCGTCCCTTCCGGCATCAGGTAGAGCCGCTCGCCGGGGATGGCGTAGCGCTGCTGCAAGGCGTCGACCTCGGCGAGATCGGCCGGTGACGCGATCACGAACTTGAAGAAGGCGCGGCGGTCGGCGGCGCAGGCGGCCAGCCGTTCGGGCAGCAAGGCCAGCTCGGCGGGGTTGCCCGAATGGGCGAGCTTGGGGCTGACGTTGTACTGATCGACCAGCCCGTCCAGCGCGGCGTGCGGTTCGACCGTGCCGTTGGTCTCGATCTCGACATGGAGGCCGGGCCGCGCCTCTTTCAGCGCCGCGACCAGCCGCGCCAGCGCCGCGCCTTGCAGCAGGGGCTCGCCGCCGGTGATGACCAGCCGGTCCTGCGGAAAGGCGAGGATGCGCTGCGCCACCTCGGCCTCGTCGAGCGACATCTGGTTCGCGCCGCGCTCGAACGCCAGGTCGTCGCGGTGCGGCCGGTTGTCGCCGGTGAAGCGCCAGGTGTAGGCGGTATCGCACCAGTGGCAGGCGAGGTTGCAGCGCGACAGCCGCACGAAGATCGAGGGCCGGCCGAGCGAGGGGCCTTCGCCTTGGAGCGAGGCGAAAATTTCCGGTTCGCCGGGGGTGGTGACTGCGAGGGTCAGCATGAAAGATTCTCCCCGGCACGGGGAGGGGGACCATGCGAAGCATGGTGGAGGGGCACCCGTCGTGAACCTGAACCTCGCCGAGAGCACCCGTTCACTGCGTGTGCCCCTCCACTACCCTGAGGGTCGTCCCCCTCCCCGTGCCGGGGAGGATCAGCGAGTTCCAAGCTCACCCCAGCCGCGCCAGCGCCGCGGCCAGGCGCTCCGCCTCCGCGGCGTGGTGGGCGTGGTCGGCGCGGGCCTTGTCGACTGCTTCGGGTTTGGCCTTCTCGACGAACGCAGCGTTGGACAGCCGCCCTTCGAGCGACTTCGCCTCCTTCTGCGAGGCGGCGAGCGCCTTTTCGAGGCGGGCCCTCTCGGCGGCGATGTCGATCACGCCTTCGAGCGGGATGACGATGTTGGCATCGCCCGCACCCACCTGCATCGCCGCGCATGCGGGTGCCGCCTCGAAGCGGATGGCGCTCAGGCGCGCCAGGCGTTCGATTGCCGCCGGGTTGGCTTCGATGATCGCCCGGGTCTGCGCGCTCGGGTCCGGCAGGAAGGCGTCGAGCTTCGCCCCCGGGGCAATGCCGAGTTCGTTCTTGGCGGTGCGCAGCGTCGAGACGAGGCTGATCAGCCACTCGACCTCGCGCTTCGCTGCCGCGTCCACGGCGGCCTCAGGAGCGGGCCACTGCGCCACGATCAGATCATAAGGCCGGTTCCCAAGTGCATGCCACAGCTCCTCGGTCACGAACGGCATGAACGGGTGGAGCATGACGAGGATCTGGTCGAGCACCCAGCCGGCGACAGCCTTGGTCTCGTCGTCGAAGCTGCCCTTGATCAGTTCGATGTACCAGTCGCAGAACTGGTCCCAGACGAAGTGGTAGATGGCGTTCGCAGCGGCATCGAAGCGCAGGTCGGCCATCGCCTGGTCGAGCGTGGCCACGGTATCGACGACCTCGCCGATGATCCACTTGTTGACCGCCAATGTCGCGTTAGGTGCCACCAGCGACCCGCTCGCGCCGATGCCGTTCGACTGGCAGAAACGCGCGGCATTCCAGAGCTTTGTCGCAAAATTGCGGTAGCCCTCGACCCGGCGCTCGTCCATCTTCACGTCGCGGCCCTGGCTTTCCATCGCCGCCATGAAGAAGCGCAGCGCATCGGCCCCGTACTGGTCGATCAGGCCCAGCGGGTCGACCACGTTGCCCTTGGACTTGGACATCTTCTGCCCGTCCGCGGCGCGCACCAGCCCATGGAGGTAGAGCCGCTTCCACGGGTTCTGCCCGGTCATCGCCCGGCCCATCATCATCATCCGCGCGTCCCAGAAGAACAGGATGTCGAAGCCCGAGATCAGCAGGTCGTTGGGGAAGTGCTTGGCGAGGAGGTCAGTCTGCTCCGGCCACCCCAGCGTGGCGAACGGCCAGAGCGCGGAGGAGAACCAGGTGTCGAGGACGTCCTCGTCGCGGGTCAGCGCCTTGTTGCCGGCGAGCGACTGCGCCTCTTCCTCGGTCTCGGCGACGAAGACCGAGCCGTCTTCGGCGTACCACGCCGGGATCCGGTGCCCCCACCACAACTGGCGGCTCACGCACCACGGCTGGATATTCTCCATCCAGTTGAAGAAGGTCTTTTCCCAGGTCTTCGGCACGATCTCGACCGCGCCGGAGCGGACTGCTTCCATCGGCCCGACCGCGAGCTTTTCGGCGTCGACGTACCACTGGTCGGTCAGCCACGGCTCGATGACCACGCCGCCGCGGTCGCCGAACGGGGTCGCAATCGTGCGCGGTTCGGCGTCGTGTTCGTTGCCGTCCTTGTCGACGTGCGGGACAAGGAAGCCCGCCTGTTTCATCCGCTGGACCACCAGCTTGCGGGCCTCGAACCGCTCCATGCCGATGAACTCGGCCGGCACCAGCCCGTCGGCGGTCTGGACGACGTTGGCCTCGGCATCGAACATGTTGAGCATATCCGCCGCCCTGATTGCGGCGCGCTTGCCCACCTCGAAGTCGTTGAAATCATGCCCGGGGGTGATCTTCACCGCGCCCGAACCCAGCTCCGGATCGGCGTGCTCGTCGGCCACGATCCGGAAGCGGCGGCCCGTCAGCGGCTGAAGGATCTCCTTGCCGATCACGCTCTGGTAGCGCGGATCGTCGGCGTTCACCGCCACCGCCATGTCGGCGAGCATCGTTTCGGGCCGGGTCGTCGCCACCACGATGTGGTCGGCGCCGTTATCGAGCTTCACGCCGTCCGCCAGCGGGTAACGGAAGTGCCAGAAGCCGCCCTGGACCTCGCGGGTCTCCACCTCGAGGTCGGAGATCGCGGTCTTGAGCTTGGGGTCCCAGTTCACCAGCCGCTTGTCGCGGTAGATCAGGCCCTTGTTGTAGAGGTCGACGAAGACCTTCACCACCGCGCGGGTGAAGTGCGGGTCCATCGTGAACTGCTCTCTCGACCAGTCCATCGAGCAGCCGAGCCGGCGCAGCTGGCGGGTGATGGTGCCGCCGCTTTCGTGCTTCCAGTCCCACACCTTATCGACGAATTGCTCGCGGGTGTAGTTCGTGCGCTTGTCCTGGCGGGCCTCCATCTGCCGCTCGACCACCATCTGCGTGGCGATCCCGGCGTGATCGGTGCCGACCACCCACAACGCATCCTTGCCGCGCAGCCGCTCGTACCGGATCACAATGTCCTGCAAGGTGTTGTCCAGGGCATGGCCAATATGCAGCGAGCCGGTGACGTTCGGCGGGGGGTTGACGATGGTGAAGGGCGCCGCGTCGGGCCGCTCGGGCCGGAACAGGCCGTTCGTTTCCCAGTGGTCGTACCACCGCGCCTCGATCGAGGCGGGTTCGAAAGTCTTGGCAAGCTCGCTCATGGGGCGGCGCTTTGCCAGCGCCGCGCCCGCGGAGCAAGGCTCGAGGGTGCCGGGCGCGCTTCGTCGATGTCCATGCACTTGTCGTCGCGGGCAAATTCCCGCATGAAGCGACCCTGATGCGGGCTCTGGCCGACTTCACGACCGAACCCGGGGAGGGTGACGGAAAAACCCTCGCATTCAGCGGGCCGATGACCGTGTCGTCGCTCGGCCTGCTCGACCGCCGCCTGCGCGAGCTGCCGGACAAGATTGCGATCATCGACATGCGCCACGTCGAATCCATCGACACGGTTGGCGCGTGGACCGCGTGGCGGCTGTCGCAGGACCACGGCGCGAAGATCGTCAACTGCCGCGACGAGACCGAGCGGCTGATCGAGGCGGTCGGCAAGGCCGATACCAACACCGAAGAGATCGTACCCTATCGCCCGCCGCTGGCGAAGCGCGTGCCGGAGAACGTCGGCAAGGTCGTCAGCGGGCAGGCTCGGGGGGCGCTGCAGGTGCTCGGCTTCCTCGGCCAGATGATCCTCTCGCTGGGCCACCTGATCCGCCATCCGAAGGAGATCCGCGGCAAGGCGCTGGTCCACCAGATGGAGCTGGTCGGGGTCAACGCGCTGCCGATCATCGGGCTGATGAGCTTCCTCGTCGGAATCGTCATCGCCCAGCAGGGCGCGGTCCAGCTGCGCCAGTTCGGCGCGGAGATCTATACCGTCAACCTCGTCGGCCGGCTGACCTTGCGCGAACTCGGCATCCTGATGACCGCGATCATGGTCGCGGGCCGCTCGGGATCGGCGTTCGCCGCGCAGCTCGGCACGATGAAACTGACCGAGGAGATCGACGCCATGCGCACCATCGGCGTCTCGCCGATGGAGGCGCTGATCCTCCCCCGCGTCGTCGCGACGATGCTGATGATGATCCTGCTGGGGATCTATTCGGCGGTGCTCGGGATCATCGGCGGCGCATTCCTTTCGTCGCTGACGCTGGGCATCCCGTTCTTCACCTTCCTCGCCCGGATCCAGGAAGTCGTGCCGATCCACGACGTCTGGGTCGGACTGGTCAAGGCCCCGGTGTTCGGGCTGATCGTCGCTCTCGCGGGCTGCTACCAGGGGATGCAGGTCAAATCGAACGCCGAGGAAGTCGGCTCGCGCACCACCACCGCGGTCGTCATGGCGATCTTCATGGTGATCGTGCTCGACGCGTTCTTTGCGGTGTTCTTCACCAACATAGGCTGGGGATGACCGAAACTCCCGCCACGCCTGAAACCTTGGACGAACTGCCGGAGATCCCCGAGCCGTTCGAGGGCGACTTTCCGATTCGCGTGCGCGGGCTGAAGAACGCGTTCGGCGACCACGTCATCCACGAAGGGCTCGATCTCGACGTCAAGCGCGGGGAGATCATCGGCGTGGTCGGCGGTTCGGGCACCGGCAAGTCGGTGCTGATGCGCTCGATCATCGGCCTGCAGATCCCCGAGGAAGGATCGATCGAGGTGCTCGGGCGTTCGATCACGGATGCCCGTGACGACGAAGATATCGATATCCGCTCGCAGTGGGGCGTATTGTTCCAGGGCGGCGCCTTGTTCTCGACCCTGACCGTGGCGGAAAACGTCGAGGTGCCGCTGCGCGAATTCTATCCTGAGATCAGCGACGAACTGCGGCACGAGATTGCCCGCTACAAGGTGCTCCTGTCGGGCCTTCCGGCCAACGCGACCAGCAAGTTTCCCTCCGAGCTTTCGGGCGGGATGAGGAAGCGCGCCGGCCTCGCCCGCGCGCTCGCGCTCGATCCCGAACTGCTGTTCCTCGACGAGCCGACCGCGGGGCTCGATCCGATCGGCGCAGCGGCGTTTGATCACCTGATTGCGCAGCTCCAGGAAACGCTCGGGCTGACCGTCTTCCTGATCACCCACGACCTCGACACGCTGTACGAAATCTGTGACCGGGTCGCCGTCATCGCCGACCGCAGGGTGATCGCCGTGGGCACGATCCCGGAACTGCTGGCGCTCGACCACCCGTGGATCCAGGAATATTTCAACGGACCACGCGGCCGCGCCGCAAAGGACACCGCCGACCGCCTCGATAAGCGCCGCGAAAGCGGGCGTCGGGCGACGGCGACCAGTATGGACAGGCCCGCCGGGCCAGCGGCATAAGGCGGGGAAGGGGCAGACCATGGAAACGCGGGCAAACCATATCTGGGTCGGGACGGTGACCCTCATCCTGCTCGCGGGACTGGCGGCCCTTGTCGTATGGATCGCGCGCCTCAACCAGGGCGAGCAGAACGAGTACGACATCTTCTTCAAGCAGTCGGTCGACGGGCTCGCCAAGGGCAGCGAAGTGTCGTTCGCGGGTGTCCCTGCCGGCCAGGTCAAGGACATCGAGCTTTGGCCCAAGGATCCCGAATTCGTCCGCGTGCGGATCAAGGTCGACGAGAAGATCCCGATTCTCCAGGGCACCGTCGCCAGCGTCCAGGGCAGCTTCACCGGCGTTTCGACGATCCAGCTGACCGGCGCGGTCAAGGGCGCGCCGCCGATCGTCTGTCCCGAGGGGAACAAGCGCGCCTCGTGCCCTGAAGGCGTGCCGGTGATCCCGACCAAGCGCGGGGGCCTGGGCGAGCTGCTCAACAACGCGCCGCTGCTGCTCGAACGGCTGGCCACGCTGACCGAGCGGCTGACCATGGTGCTATCCGACAAGAACCAGAAGTCGATCGAGGGCATCCTTGAAAACACCGACCGGATGACCGGCAACCTCGCCGACGCGTCGCCCGAGGTGAAGCGCACGCTCGCCGAATTGCAGGCGACGCTGCGGCAGGCGAACTACACGCTCGCCAGTTTCGAGAAGCTCACCGGCTCGGCCGACCAGCTGATCAATGGGGAGGGCCAGAGCCTTGCCGCGCAGATGAAACAGACGCTGAAGTCCGCGCAGAAGGCAGCCGATTCGCTCGATGCCACGCTGAGTGACGCGCGCCCTGCGGCGCGCCAGTTCAACGAACGGACCCTGCCTGCCGCCGAGGCCGCGATCCGCGACCTCCAGGCGACGACGCGGTCGTTGCGCGCCGTGACCGACCGCTTGCAGGACCAGGGCGCCGGCGGCGTCATCGGCGGGCCGAAGCTGCCCGACTACAAGGATTGAGGAAGCCCGCGATGACGAAGACCGCTACCGCCCTGCTCGCCGCCGTGCTTCTTTCGGGCTGCGTGAGCCTCGGCCCCAAGGTGCCCGACACGCTGCTCAACCTCACCCCGGCGCGCACCGCCGCGGCGGGGGCGAGCGCCAGCGGGTCCTATTCCTCCGCGATCGTCGTGCTCGAACCGGAGGCGGAGGCCCGCCTCGCGGTGACCCGCGTCCCCGTGCAGATCGACGACGCCAACGTCGCCTATCTCAAGAAGGCGATGTGGGTCGAACGCCCGGCCCGCCTGTTCCAGCGCCTCCTCGCCGAAAGCATCCGCGCCGGCGGCAAGCGGCTGGTGGTGGAGAACGACCCGGGCTCGAGCGGCCTGCGCCTGTCCGGCCGCCTGCTCGACATGGGCTATGACGCGCGGACCAGCTCGGTCGTGGTGCGCTATGACGCGGTCAAGGAAATGAGCGGCGGCAAGGTCGAAACCAGGCGGTTCGAGAGCGTGGTGCCCGGGATCGAGGCCAAGGCCGAGGCGGTCGGCCCCGCGCTCAACCAGGCGGCGAACGACGTCGCGGCGCAAGTGGCCGATTGGGTGGGGTGACCGAGGACGGGCTCGCAGCTTGGGCCTTGCCATTGACGGCAGAAGCGGTCCGCCGCTCGTTCCAGCGCGCCTAGATCGCCTTGCAGAACGCCGGGGCCGCTTGCGCCGCGCAAGCATCGGGCCTGGTTTTCGTTTTCTTCCAGTATCCTATCAGTCCCAGCCGCTCGGCCAGGGCGGGAAACCCGGGATCGTCGAGGGTGGGGCGCATGTCCGGATACCAGAAGACGGACGGCCCCGGATAAGTCCGGGTCGCCAACCGGTCGCCGATCAGGAACGCGTCATGCGCGGCGCCTAGTTTCGCCAGCAGCCTGGCGACAATCTCATCCTGTTCGCCCACGGGCAAGGCAAGAAGTGCGCGCACGGCTGCATCTTTCGCTCCGGCATTGCCCGATTGCACCGCGCGAAAGCCCTGTAGCAAGGCACTGCGCAACTGGGGTTCCACATCGAGGCCCGGATCCGAAAGCGCGGCAAGGTCGCTGGTGGCGGCCGCCTTCATGAGCCTGATGCGGTTGGCGAACCCGTTGGTCGGGGCGAGATCGATCGAGGCGTCGAAGGCCTCTTTCGCTTCGTCCAGTCTTCCCGCGGCGACCAGTCCGTCGGCGAGGTTGAGCGAGGTGTAGATGTAGAGAGCAAGCATGTCGTCGGCTTGCCGCAGACGTTCGACCGCGTCGCCCACCCGGCCGACGTTGAGAAGCATCCAGCCGTATTGGTGATACTCGCAGCCGCAATCCAGTCGCCGCGCGTTGACCGCCCGCGTCAGGAGGTCGTCCCGTGCAATCCAGTCGTTACGGTCCACCAGCATGGCCTTGATGTACAGGGCCTCGCTGTTCTTGGGATCCAGTTCGACGGCGCGATCGGCTGCTTCGCGTCCCTTGGCGCGTGCTTCCTCCGCAGAGGCCTTGTCGGTCGCGCTCCCCGCGACCTTCCAGTAACCTCCGGCCACGGCTGCCCAGCCCCAAGAGAAGTCGGGTAGCGCCTGCACGACGCGCTGCGCCGGGACGAGCGCCTTGCGCCCGTCGGACATGTTGGGGTTCCAGTGCCACTGGCAAAACTGCATGTAATCCCGAAGGACGTCGTCCGGCAGCGGCTCCGCATAAGTCGAGCTTCCGAAGAGCCCGCATCGCACCGCGTTGCCGGCATCGACGGCGATATGGCGAGGGACCTTCGCCAGGTCCGCGCCGTCGTAATTGAACGTGTTGCCCCACACCGTCGCACCGGTCCGCTCGTTGGTGAGGTTCGTGATTACCCGCAGCGACTGCCCGTCTCGCTGGATCGTTCCGCCGAGCGAAAACGCAGGCCCTTCGCCGGGGGCGGCGGCGCTCGCCGTCGAGATGTTGACGGCGCCATCGGCATTGAACGCAGCCGTGATCTCGGCCTTGATCGTGTCCTGGATGTTGGGTGGCAGGTCGGCGGACAGGAGCTTGAAGTCGGTCAGCCGGACGGTCATGCCGGATTTGCTGGCCGGTGGCGATCGGCCCAACCACATCGTGGCGATGAGTACGACAACGGCCACGCCGAGAACCGCCAGCGTGATCCTGGCCCAGCCCTGCCGCAGCGTGCGTTGAACCAGGCCCTCGGCTGTTCCTTTGAGACCGGTCCGGCCTGTGGCCGGTTGCGCCTCGGCGGCAATCTGCTCGTCTTCGACAGCGAGGACCGCGTCGGCGGGAATGTGGTAGGCCCGCACCGGAACCGCGATATTCTTGAGCTCGAGTTCGCCGGCGTCGCGGTACGCCACGCCGAGCCGCCTGACTTCCTCGATCACGTTTCCCGACACGCAGATGCCGCTGGTCGGTGCGTTCGATTCGAGGCGCGCCGCGATGTTCACGCCGTCGCCGTATATGTCGTCGTCGGCGAAGATGATGTCGCCGGTGTTGATGCCGATACGGGCGAGCATGGGCGGCTCGTTCGGCTCGCGCTCATTGGCCTGGGCAAGCGCCTTCTGGATCGCGATCGCCGCATTCAGCGCATCTCTGGCACTCGCAAATTCCGCAAGGATGCCGTCTCCGGTTCCTTTGATCACGCGCCCGCGCCGGGCCGCGACAAGCGCGTCGAAGATGCTTTTGCGGCGACGCAGCAGACGATCGAGGGTCCGCGTTTCCTGGGTGCTCATCAGATGCGAGTACCCGACGACGTCCAGTGCCAGGACGGCGGCTAACCGTCGATCGTTCGGCTGATCCATCCCGAGCCCGCCTCCCCCGCAGAGATCGGACCGAACCTAGCCTCTCATTGCGGAAGTTGTCCATCGGGAGACGGGGCGCGCGGGCGACGGTGCAAGGCGCTTAATCCTTCCGCCCCGAGCCCGACTTCTTCCCGCCGCCGTCCTGCTTGTTGACCGTCGCCCAGGCCCGGCGTTCGGCCTCGTCCTTGCTGACTCCGCGGTCTTCGTAGCCTTCCTCGATGTGCTCAGCCTTGCGCTTCTGCTTGTCGGTATAGGCGTCCTTGTCTCCCTGGGGCATCGCGAAAACTCCTTTCGGAACATCAATGCACCGCGTCGTCGAAGGGGCCGCGCGGCCCATTCGCCCCGTCGCGCAAATCCGGCAGCAAGGCGCAGGCCTATTGTCTATCGATTGAGTAGAGATATATGCGATCTCCATTCGCAAAGGAGACTCGCCATGTCCGATCTGCTCGCCGAAACCCCTCTGGTCCTCACCGTTCCTGGCCTCAACGGCAGCGGAACGGGGCACTGGCAGACCGCGTGGGAGAACGACGGGCTGGCCCGCCGGGTCGATCTCGGCGACTGGTCCGCGCCCAACCGCAACCTGTGGGTCAACCGGCTCAACCTCGCAATCCACCGGGCCGAGAAGCCCGTGATCCTCGTTGCGCATAGTTTGGGCTGCCTCGCGGTCGCGTGGTGGGCGTATTACGAGCGTCCCGCATGGTGCGATCCCGTCGTCGGGGCGCTGCTGGTCGCGCCGCCGGAGGTCGATTCTGCCGCCAGCGACAGCCGCCTTTACGCCTTTGCGCCTACGCCCCTCGGGCCGCTGCCATTTCCGACCACGCTGGTCGCCAGCCGCAACGATCCTTATGCGGAGTTCGAGCGGACCCGCCGTCTCGGCCAGTTCTGGGGCAGCCGCTTCGTAGATATCGGCGAGGCGGGTCACGTCAATGCCGAGAGCGACCTTGGCGGCTGGGAGGACGGGCGTGCGCTGGTGGCAAGCCTTGCGCGCCATGCCCACCGCCAGCGCACCACGCCGCCGCCGAGCATCACGCCTTCGGAACTGTCGCTGTTCGCCTAACCCCGCGCGAGCGCGGCGAACCGCGCCGCTGCCACGAACGCCGCGGCCCGGCGCGCGCGGCGGTCCATGGCCTCGGCGTCCTTGCCCCAGAGGTCGGCCTGCCAGTCTTCCTCGAGATTGGCGGCATTCCAAAGCGCGGTCGTGTCTGCGCCCGGGTCCAGAGCAACGAGCGCCAGCGTCAGCGAGGCGGCGAGGCTGGCGAGCTGCTTGAGCGCGGCAATGGTGAAATCGTCCTGTGCCTCCAGCACGGCGCGCAGGCGGCGCAGCGTGGCCTCGGGCTGCGGCTTGTGCAGCACGCCGGCAACGCGCTCGAAGTGGATGTCATAGCGTCGCTCGGCCGCGGTCAGTAGCGGCTCCCACACCGCGTCCTGGCGCTCGGTCAGCGCCTCGCCGGGGTCGCCGCGGTAGCACAGCGTATCGGTCTCGGCGTAGCGGAGGAGGTCGGCAATCTGTCCGGCGCGGTCGGCGCCGACGACGTCGAGCGCAAAGTCGGCCATGTCGCGGTAGACGAACAGGGCGGGGTCGATCTCGTCGCCTTGCGCCGCCCATTCCTCGGCCAGCGCAGTCGCCAGCGCCTGCGTCGGCACGACCTGCGCCCGTCCGCCGACGGTCTTGATGGCCCGCCCGTCGAGCAGCACGCGCCAGCCATCCTCGGCCTCGACAATGGACGCCTGCTTCCAGAACCGCTTCATTGCTTCGGGCTCCGCCAGCGCCGGGCGAGGACCAGCGGCAGGGCGAAGACCTCGACCAGCCCGATCACGATCAGGATGTAGCCGGCGGCGGGCGGCACATCGCGCAGAGCCTCGATCCGCCGCGCCTGCAGCAGGATGCCGAACAGGACGAGGAACACGCCGGAGAGACGCACCAGTTGCATGACCACGAAGCGGCCCTTGGCGGGGTCCGGCTCGCTCATCCCATCCGCTCCAGCAGTTCGCGCAGTTCCGCCATGGTGTGCGCCACCGCCTCGGCCCCCGCGTCGAGCAGTTCCTCGGTCTCGTGATAGCCCCAGCTGACCCCGATCGCGCGGACCCCGGCGTTGATCGCCATTTCCATGTCATAGGCGGTATCGCCGATGACCACGGTGGCCGCCCGGTCCGCACCGGATTCGGCGAGCGCGGTTTCGACCATCGAGGGATGCGGCTTCGACGGGTGGCGGTCGGCGGTCTGGAGGGTGACGAAGTGGCCCTTCAGCCCGTGCGATTCGAGGCAATGGACGAGTCCGCGGTCGGACTTTCCGGTGGCGACGCCGAGCAGCCAGCCGGCGGCGTCGAGATCGCGGATCAGGTCGGCCATGCCGTCGTAGAGCGGCTCTGCCACCACGCCCGCGCGGCGACGCTCACGGAAGGCGTCCTTGTAGCGCTCGGCCAGAGTCGCGTGGTCGTCGTGCGCACCCGCCGGGTGAAGCTGGCGCATCGCCTCGTACAGCGAGAGGCCGACGACCCGCCGGGTCCGCGCCCGCTCCGGCGCATCGAGGCCGTGACCGGCGAACGCCGCGTCCATCGCAGCGCAGATGTCGGCCTGGCTGTCGACCAGCGTGCCGTCGCAGTCGAAGATGGCGAGGCGAACCGTCATGGCGCAAGCGTCCGCATCAGCTGCGCGATCGCCGGGTGGCCGCTGGCTTCCAGCCCGTCGGCAACGCGGCGGCGCTCGTCGGCGGGCTTGTTCTGCGAGAGCTTGAAGGTCGGCCGCCACGCGAGGACTTCCATCTCGAAGCCGACGATCCCGGCCATCAGCTGCCGGCGCTTGGCATCGGGCAGCTTGTCCATCGTCCACGGGGTGCCGTCCTCGACCCGCTCCTCGTTGAAGGTCGAGAGATCCTCGAGCAGCGCGGCGAGCCCGTCCTGGTCCATCCGGCGCAC
The DNA here is from genome assembly GCF_058783565.1 of Novosphingobium sp. FW305-C-111. Taxonomy (NCBI): domain Bacteria; kingdom Pseudomonadati; phylum Pseudomonadota; class Alphaproteobacteria; order Sphingomonadales; family Sphingomonadaceae; genus Novosphingobium; species Novosphingobium sp. FW305-C-111. The sequence goes on along the minus strand of NZ_JBYSYP010000011.1, from coordinate 112,869 downwards.
GCGGCCTTCGAGTTCGAGGCTGACGTAGTTCCACGTCGGAACCTGCTCGCCGTCGGAATACCAGCGCGGGGAGACGTAGCCGTCGGGGCCGTTGACCACGACCAGCGCGGTCTCGCCGTCGAGGTGCCGGGCGATGGCGTTGCCGCGCGCGACGTGGAACTGCACCGCGCCGTCGCCGGTCGAAAGGATCGGCGTGTGCGCGACGCGGGGGCCGTCGGGCGTGGTCATGAACACCATGCCGAAGCCGACTTCGTCAATCAGCGCTTCGGCAAGCTGGCGGTCGTCGTTGCGGAACTGCGGGTTGGGATGCATCAGCGCGGTGCCCCTGTCGCACCCGACACATCGTCATTGCGAGCGAAGCGAAGCAATCCCCCGCGGTCCGCGCCTCTGATGGATTGCCGCGGAGCCTGTGGCTCCTCGCAATGACGACCGATGCGGAATGTCACTTGCGCGGACCTTTCGGCGGCCCCTTGCGCGGTGCGGGTTTGGTGCCGGCGGGCTTTTTCCCGGCCGGCTTGCTCCCGGCGACCTTGGCCCCCGCCGGCTTGGTCCCGCCCTTGGCCGGTGCCGCGCGCTTGCCGGTTGGCTTGCGCCCGACCGGACCTTCCGCGCGTTTGCGGCGCTCGCCGCGGCGTTCCTTGCGGTATTCCTTCGAATGCTGCTTGGCCGCGCGCTTTTCCATCACGCGTTCGGATACCGGCTTGACCGGGTCCAGCTCGACGTCGCCGTTGGTCTCGTCGAAGCCGAGGTAGTTCATCGAGTTGGCGAAGTGTTCGGGCAGCGGCGCGGTGACGTCGATCCAGTCGCCTTCCGGGTGCTCGATCCTGAGGCGGCGGGCATGGAGGTGCATCTTGCGGCTGATCGAGCCCGACAGGAACGCGCCCTGGCCGCCGTACTTGCCGTCGCCGACGATCGGGTGGCCGATCGCAGCCATGTGAACGCGGAGCTGGTGGGTGCGGCCGGTCAGCGGCTGGAGCTCGACCCAGGTCGCGGTGTTCCCGGCGCGCTCGACGATCCGGTAGCGGGTCCGCGCGCTTTGCCCCTGGCCGCTTTCGTCGACCATCATCTTCTCGCCGCCGGTGCCGGGCTGCTTGGCGAGCGGCAGTTCGATCAGGCCATCGGCGATGTCGGGCACGCCGACCACCAGCGCCCAGTATATCTTGCGCGCCGAGCGGCCCGAGAAGCGCTTGGAAAAGAACGCCGCGCTGCCGGGCGTGCGGGCTATCAGGAGGACGCCCGAGGTGTCCTTGTCGAGCCGGTGGACGAGGCGGGGGCGCGGGCCCTTTTCCTCGACGAAGGCATCGAGCAGGCCGTCAACGTGCTCATAAGTCCCGGAGCCGCCCTGTGTGGCGAGGCCTGGCGGCTTGTTGAGCACGATGGCGGCGCGGTCGCGCTCCAGCACCATCGATTCGGCGAGTTCGACCTGTTCCGGGGTGAGCGGCTTGCGCTGCGAGCCCTGCCCGGCGGGGAGGGCGGCGCCGCCCGGCGGGATGCGCAGGACCTGGCCCTTCTCGAGCCGGTCGGCGGGATCGGCGCGCTTGCCGTCGATCCGAAGCTGGCCGGTGCGGGCCCAGCGCGAGACCGTGGCGAAGCCGACCTGCGGGAGATTGCGCTTGAACCACCGGTCGAGGCGGATGCCGTCGTCGTCTGCGGTGACGGTGAACTGGCGGACCTCGTCCGATTCCCGATCGCCCTGCGCCTGTCGATCGACCATCACGCCGTCCCCCGCATCATCGCCATGCCGGCAAACAGGCCGACCGCCCCGGCAATCAGCGAGGCGAGGCCATACGTGACCGCCAGGCCGATCATGCCGCGCTGGATCAGCGCAACGATCTCGAGGCTGAACGCGGAAAAGGTGGTGAACCCCCCGAGCACGCCGACGCCCAGCAGCAGCCGCCAGGCCTCGCCATCCGCCTGGCCGTTGCGCGCCAGCCACCCGGCGAGCACACCCATGGCGAGGCTGCCGAGCACGTTGATCCAGAAGGTCGGCCACGGAAACATCGCCTCCGGCCCGGTGAACACGCCGATCAGCCGTCCGGCCTGGAAGCGCAGCGCCGCGCCGATGGCACCGCCGAAGGCGACGATCAGCGTGGCGACGAGAGTGGATGGCGGGTTCATCGCGCGTGCCTTAGAGGGGATGGGCGGCGGGCGCAACGCGGCCAAGGGGCGGCCAAGGGGCGGTCAGCGGACGGGAGGGGCGCTCGTCTGGCCCCGAAAATGGCCGCAAACCCTTGCCTTGCCCCTGCTTCGGTGGTAGCGGCCCGCCCGTTCGAGCCGGTCCGTTCGGATTCGGCTTCGTTTTGCGTTTTTCAATTTCCGGTGACTCCCGCCGCGCCGCGGGCTCTCGCCGACAGTGATCGAGGTGTTCCGGTTTATGCAAATTCTCGTCCGCGACAACAACGTCGACCAGGCTCTCCGCGCGCTCAAGAAGAAGCTGCAGCGTGAGGGCGTGTACCGCGAGATGAAGCTGCGCCGTCACTACGAGAAGCCGTCCGAAAAGCGCGCCCGTGAAAAGGCCGCCGCCGTGCGCCGCGCCCGCAAGCTCGAGCGCAAGCGCGCCGAACGCGACGGCGCGAAGTAAGGCCGGTCCCCCGCCCTTCGGCTGGCCGGCAGGCCGGCCGCTCAGGGTAAACTGCCCGTCGGGCAGGCGGGGACGTCCTTCGGCAGGGGCCACGCCCCGGATGAAAGCCTCCGCCCGGCGCGGGGGCTTTTGTCGTTGTGGGGGCGCTCCCGGGGCCGCGGGTGCAGCCCTCTGGAATCCAGAATCGTCACCCTGAACTCGTTTCAGGGTCCCCTCGCGTCCTGTTCCGATAGGTCGGAAGCGAGGACCACAGCGCCGCTGACATGCTCAAGATGCCGAGCCGGACCGAACTGGACCCTGAAGCAAGTTCAGGGTGACGGCGGGATCGAGCGGAAGGTTGGCGCTTGAGCCGCATCACCCCTCTTGCCCGCGAACCCGCGTTGCGCCATCAGGGGCGCGACTGAAACGGCGCGCCTCATTGCCCGCGCCGCCTTGGGGGAACATCATGTCCGAAGTCACGCGCGTCCCGCTCCAGCCGATCGAGAAGGGCTCGATCGGCATGATCTGGCTTGGCGTCATCATCGCCTTGCTCGTCGGTATCGGCGCGGCCTGGGCGCTCCACCCGCGCGGCGTGACCGTCGAAGAGCTTTCCGCCGGCAAGGGTGCAAGTCCGACCGCGACGGACGTCGTGCTCGTGAACTATGTCGGCCGGCTCGAAAGCGGCAAGGAATTCGACCGCGGCGAGAAGGTCGCGATCCCGCTCGAATCGGTCGTTCCGGGATTCCGCGACGGCCTCATCAAGATGAAGGAAGGCGGCAAGTACCGCCTCGAGATCCCCTCGCAGCTCGCCTATGGCGACAAGGCGACGCCCGATCCGCGCACCGGCGAAGTGGCGATCCCCGCCAACAGCGACCTGGTGTTCGAGGTCGAGCTGCTCAAGTTCATGACCAGCCAGCAGTTCCAGATGCTCCAGATGCAGATGCAGCAGATGCAGGGCATGGGCGGCGGCCCCGGCGGTCCGGGCGGCGAATCGGCCCCGCCGATGCCGGAAGGCGCGCCGAAGCCGTAAGGTGACGGGAGAGGAGACTGTGCCGGTCGCGAGCCGCGACTGGCCGCTCCGCCCCTGGCTCGCCGGAGGCCTGCTCGCGGTGTGCGGGCTGGCGGTCTGGCTCCTGACCAGGAACACCGAAGCGTCGCCCGGGCGGATGGCCGGGGCGGCGTTTTTCGTGTTCGGCGGGGTCAGCGCCGCGTTCACGCTGGAGCGCGAGGGCTGGCTGCGCGCGGCGGCGTTCTCGGTGCTCGCCGGGCTGGTCATGGCGGGCCTTGCCTTCCATGCGCTCGACGTGGGCGACCATGTCGCGGGCGAGGAGTTCGGCTTTGCGGCCGGGGTCTTTGCCCTGCTGCTGGCACTGCCGCTGTTCCAGGCGGGGTTCGAGCGGGCGCGGTTCGCGACCCCGTACCGCGACATCCACTTCCACGTCTGGACCGATGCGGTCTGCGGGGCGGGGGCGCTGGCGTTTACCGGCCTATCGTGGATCGTGCTCGCGATCCTGTCCGAACTGTTCCACCTGCTCAAGATCGACCTGCTCCGCGACCTGATGCAGGAGGGCTGGTTCGGCTGGACCTATTCGGGCGCGGCGTTCGGGGCGGCGCTCGGCACCTTGCGCAACCAGATCCGGGTGATCGGCACGCTACGCCACGTCGTCATGCTGGTGCTGTCGCTGCTGGCGGTGCCGACCGCGCTGGCGCTGGTCCTGTTCCTCGCCGCGATGGTGGTCTCCGGGCCGGACGTGCTGTGGGAGGCGACGCGCAGCGCCACACCGGTCCTGCTCGCCTGCGCCGCCGGGGCGTTCGTACTGGCCAACGCGATTGTGCGCGAGGACGACGGCGAGATGAGCCGCAACCCGGTCATGCGCCTCGCCGCGCTGGCGCTGGCTACGGTGATCCTGCCACTGACGGTATTCGCTGCGATCTCGATGGGCACGCGGATCGACCAGCACGGCCTTTCGCCCGAACGTCTTTGGGGCCTGCTCGCGATCGCGGTTGCCTGTGCCTACGGCCTCGCCGCGTTCGTCGCGGTGCTGCGCGGGCGGATCAAGGGCTGGCCGGAATACCTGCGCCGCGCCAACCTCAACCTCGCCGCCGGGGTGAGCGCGCTGGCGCTGCTGCTCGCGCTGCCGGTCCTCGACTTCGGCGCGATCTCGGCGCGGCAGCAGGTGGCGCGGCTGGACGGGGGGAAGGTCCCGCCCGACAGGTTCGACTACCACGCCCTGCGCTGGCAGTTCGGTGATGCCGGACGCGCGGTGCTGGCGGGTCTCGCCAAGCGCGGCGGCGAGGTCGGCAAGCTGGCGAAGGAAGCGCAGGCGGAGACCGAGCCTTATCCTGCCGTGCCGATGCCGGACCGCGAGGAGCGCAAGTTCGAAAACCGCATCACCGATCCGGGTCTGCGGGCGCGGGTGGACAAGTACTGGCAGCAGAACCCTTACGTCTGCGGTTCGCCATGCATCGCGGTGGACGCCGGGACACGGCCGGGCGGGCCACCGCGCGCGGTGTTCGTCGGGCCGGACGGGGTCACCGTGCGCGAATTCGATTCCGCTTCCGCCGACGCGGTCGTCCAGATGCCGGAAGCCGCCCCGACGGCGGAGGTGCGCGAGGACTCGAAGGTCGAAGTCCGCCCGTGGCAGGGCCGGCGCGTGTTCGTCGATGGCAAGCCGGTGGGGCCGCCTCTGGAATAGCGCGAATTTGCCCGGTTTCCGGCGCAACCCGCCCTTGAACGCGCCCGCTCCCCCCGCTAACGCGCGGCCATGTCCGTAGACAAAGCAACCGTGGCGAAGATCGCCTCCCTGTCGCGCCTCAACCTCGGCGACGCCGAGCTTGAGGCGATGGTCCCCGAACTCAACGGCATCCTCGCCTGGGTCGAGCAACTGGGCGAGGTCGACGTGACCGGGGTCGAGCCGATGACTGCCGTCATCCCCAACACCCTGCGCCTGCGCGACGACGTCGTGAACGCCGATCCGCTGACCGGCGGCGGGGTCCGCGACAAGGTCCTGGCCAATGCGCCGGCGGCTGAACACGGGTTCTTCGGCGTGCCGAAGGTGATCGAGTGAGAGCTCTCGGCCACACCACCACTTTTTGCGCCCCCGCGAAGGCGGGAGCCCAGGGCCGCAAACGCTGCGCCCTGATGCACTGGGTCCCCGCCTTCGCGGGGACGCACGGGATTTCGATTTGATGACCGACCTCACCGACCTTTCCGTCGCCGCGATCCGCTCCGGCGTGTCCTCGGGCGAATTCACCGCCGTCGAGGTGGCCACCGCGTTCAACGCCAACGTCGCCGCGGCGCAGGATGCGCTCAACGCGTTCATCGTCACGACCCCTGATGCCGCGCTCGACGCCGCGCGCAAGGTCGACGCGGCGCGCGCCGCCGGCCAGCCGCTCGGCAAGATGGCCGGCGTGCCGATCGGGATGAAGGACCTGTTCGCCACCCGCGGCGTCCAGACCACCGCGGCGAGCCACATCCTCGAAGGCTTCAAGCCCGAGTACGAGAGCACGGTTTCCCAGAAGCTGTGGGACGCCGGCGCGGGGATGCTCGGCAAGCTCAACCTCGATCAGTTCGCGATGGGCTCGTCGAACGAGACCAGCTACTTCGGCAATGTAATCAGCCCGTGGCGGCGCAAGGATGGGGGCAACGCGCCCCTGGCCCCCGGCGGTTCGTCGGGCGGCAGCTCGGCGGCGGTCGCGGCGCGGCTCTGCCCTGCGGCGACCGGGACCGACACCGGCGGCTCGATCCGCCAGCCCGCCGCGTTCACCGGTATCACCGGCATCAAGCCGACGTACGGCCGCTGCTCGCGCTGGGGCATCGTCGCGTTCGCCTCGTCGCTCGACCAGGCCGGGCCGATGGCCCGCGACGTGCGCGACTGCGCGATCATGCTCGAAGCCATGGCCGGGTTCGATCCCAAGGACGCGACCAGCCTCGACATGCCGGTGCCCGAATGGGAAGCGGGCCTGAATGCCGACTTGCGCGGCAAGAAGGTGGGCATCCCCCGCGAATACCGCATGGACGGCACCGACGCCGACGTGCTGGCGAGCTGGGACAACGGCATCGCCTGGCTGAAGGACGCGGGCGCGGAGATCGTCGAGATCTCGCTGCCGCACACGAAGTATGCGCTGCCGGCGTACTACATCATCGCCCCGGCCGAAGCCTCGTCCAACCTCGCGCGCTATGACGGCGTCCGCTATGGCCTGCGCGACCTGCCCGAGGGCGCGAACCTGCAGGACATGTACGCCGCGACCCGTGCCGCCGGGTTCGGGGCCGAGGTCAAGCGCCGCATCCTGATCGGCACTTACGTGCTCTCGGCGGGCTTCTACGACGCGTACTACACGCAGGCGCAGAAGGTCCGCACCCTGATCGCGCAGGACTTCGCGAACGCGTTCACGCAAGTCGACGTGATCCTCGCCCCGACCACGCCGACCGCGTCGTTCGGGCTGGGCGAGATGGTCAGCGATCCGCTGGCGATGTACCTCAACGACGTGTTCGCGGTGCCCGCCTCACTCGCCGGCCTCCCGGCGATGAGCGTGCCTGCCGGGCTCAACCGTGAGGGGCTGCCGCTCGGCCTGCAGATCGTCGGCAAGGCCTTCGACGAGCAGGGCGTGCTGAATGCGGGGCTGGCTATCGAACAGCGCGCCGGCTTCGTCCACAAGGCGGAGCGGTGGTGGTAGATGAGCTTTTTTGCGGACCTTTTGCAGCAAGAGGTGACGGTCTGGTTGCGCGACCTGATCGGCAGAAAAAGACACGAAGCAAATAAACACGAAGTGACGGATCAGGCAGCGACCAAGCGGGCCAGACGTCGAAAGCGGAAATAGATATGAGCAGCTACCGCATCCAGGGCGCAACCGGTGAGTGGGAAGTCGTGATCGGCCTCGAGGTCCACGCGCAGGTCACCTCGAACTCCAAGCTGTTTTCGGGCGCGGCGACCGCGTTCGGGGCGGAGCCGAACAGCCAGGTCAGCCTCGTCGACGCGGCGATGCCGGGGATGCTGCCGGTGCCCAACCGCGAGTGCATCCGGCAGGCGGTGCGCACGGGCCTTGCCATCCAGGCGCAGATCAACAAGTGGTCGCGCTTCGACCGCAAGAACTACTTCTACGCCGACCTGCCGCAGGGCTACCAGATCAGCCAACTCTACCACCCGCTGGTGGGCGAGGGCGCGATCGAGGTGATCCTGGATGAGAAGGACCCCGAAGGCTCGACCAAGACCATCGGGATCGAGCGCATCCACGTCGAGCAGGACGCGGGCAAGCTGATGCACGACCAGCACCCGACGATGTCCTACGTCGACCTCAACCGTTCGGGCGTGGCGCTGATGGAGATCGTCAGCCGGCCCGACATGCGCTCGCCGGCGGAGGCGGGCGCGTATCTCACCAAGCTGCGCCAGATCCTGCGCTATGTCGGGTCGTGCGACGGCAACATGGACCAGGGCTCGATGCGCGCCGACGTCAACGTCTCGGTGCGCCGCCCGGGCGAGCCGTTCGGCACCCGGACCGAAACCAAGAACGTCAACTCGGTCCGCTTCGTCATGGCGGTGGTCGAGCAGGAGGCGATGCGCCAGGTCGGCGTGATCGAGGACGGCGGCACGATTGCCCAGGAAACCCGGCTCTACGATCCCGACCGGAACGAAACCCGCTCGATGCGCAGCAAGGAAGACGCGCACGATTACCGCTACTTCCCCGATCCCGACCTGCTGCCGCTGGTGCTCGACGACGCCTTCGTCGACGAATGCCGCGCGAGCCTGCCCGAACTGCCCGACGCCAAGCGCCACCGCTATGAAACCGCGCTGGGCCTCTCCGCCTACGACGCCGCGCAGCTGACGCTGGAGGTCGAGACTTACCAGCAGTTCGAGGAGATGCTCGGTGCGGTCGCCGTCGCCGCCGGCAAGGGCGAGAAGGACGTCGCCAAGCGCGTTGCCAACTGGATCCTCTCCGAACGCCCCGGCGTGCTGCGCGCCGCTTCGCTGCCGGTGACGCACCCGAAGAACACGCTGGAGGCCAACGTCGCGCTGGTCGTCGCGGTGAGCGAGGGCACGATCTCCGGCGGCAAGGCCAAGGAAATCCTCGCCCAGCACCTGACGAGCGACATCGACCTCGCCGCGGTCATCGCCAGCAACCAGCAGACCAGCGACACCGGCGCGATCGAAGCCGCGGTCGACAAGGTCTTGGCCGACAACGCCGACAAGGTCGAACAGTACAAGGCCGGCAAGGAGGCGCTGTTCGGGTTCTTTGTCGGCCAGACGATGAAGGCAATGCAGGGCAAGGCCAACCCGCAGGTGGTCAACGGGGTGGTGAAGGCGAAGTTGGGGTAGGTCCTCTTTCGAGGCATTGATGCTTGCACCCCGTGTGCCCGCCGCTAATCTGGCAGTGCAACAGGGGCAGGGGAATAATGCGCTTGAAATTGACGCTCGTGGCAGCGTCGGTTTGGCTTGCGGCGACGGCGACGACTGCCATCGCGGCCAAACCGGCTGAGCCAGCGCCGGAAATGGACGATCCGGCAAAATTCTTTCTTTTCCATGCCGGCGACCAATCGGCGGACCAGTTTCGCGGCGATCTCGTCTATTGCATTGGCCAGGCTTATCCGATCCTGTCGATGCGTGACCGGATGCCGTCGACTGGCGGGATTTTCGGAGCCTTACTGGAGGGCCGGATGGCGGAGATCGACCGCTTTCGCATGCGCAACGCAGCCATGCGCAAGTGCATGGGCGGGTTCGGATATGCGCGGTTCCAGGTGCCGCAGGATCGCTGGAACGAGATCGTCTAGAATGGCGATATCGTTCGCGACAACGATCAGCTCGTCGATGCCGAGGTGGTGGAAAACATGGTCGGTTTTGCCACTGCAGCAGCGCCTTCCAGCGGGAGGCTCGAACCATGATCCGCTTCTGCCTTAGTGTCGCTGCGATTGGGCTGGCGACGTCAGTGATCCCGCCAGCCTCTGCTGCCCCGGCACCGGCCAAGCCTGCGAAAATCAAGCTCGATACGCTCAAGCCGGGAAAAGTGAAGGTTGATCCTCGACTGGGATATATCCTTGTCCGGATGGGCCCGCGTGCCACGCCCAAGGACAACCCGGTACCGATCGGCTTCATGCGAGTTTCTCCGGAGACGCAGCTTCCGTTCGCTGAGGATGACCCGGAGACGAAGGCGCCCAACTACTCGCAGACTCTAGGCGTCGGAGTAAATACGGCACGTAGTTTCGGTGAATCCGACGGGGCCGGGGTTTATCTGGTCGCGGCCTACCCGGGGCGATGGATCATCAGCGGGGTCGGCAATACCTGCCTGTCGATGGGCACCTATGCATTCGACGTGAAGCAGGGTGAGATCAGCGATATCGGGCTGATGCTGACCGGTCGCGAGGATGGCAATTCTCCCGCACCGGAAATCAGGGCTGCGAAGCTTTCCGACGACCTGGTAGAGTTCGGAACCTTGATGAATGTCGTCATGACCAGCGCCCTGTTCGCAAGGTCGGCAAGCGATGACCCGGCTGTGCCGCCTGAGCTTTCGGCCATGCCACGCAGCCACGTGACGTTAACGCCGGATGTAATGCTGCCGAACCTGTGCATGGACATGGTCGGCCGCGCCGCCAGCCTGCCGCCATTAGGTCATCGTCCGCCGATGACTGCGGAAGAGGCGGCCAAGGCTATCGATGAGATCAATCCTGACGATCTGGCCGAAAGAGTGGCCAAGGCTCGGGCCGCGAAGGCAGCAGGAAACAAGAAATACTGAAGCAGACGGGTGGCGCGGTGTTTGGCCGCGCCACCCTTTGCGTTCTAGACCCGCGTCCCGTTCATCGGAAAGCTGCCGAACGCGCCGGCCTTGACCGTTCCGCTCAGCGTGTCGCCGTCCACGGTCGCGTCGCCTTCCAGGGTCATCGGCATCGGCACGGTCATCTTCATCTTCCAGGTCAGGCGGTTGCCATCGACCTTGCCGTCCTCGACGTCCATCGAACCCATCGCGCCGACGTTGCTGCCGGTGAAGGTGTCGCCGTCCACCGTCACGGTGAACTTGCTCGACTGGTCGCCCATCGGGGTCTTGGTCACGCAATCATAGGTTCCGGCAACGCTCATGGTGTTCTCCTCTCCGTAAGGTGGTCTCGAGTTCACTGCTTATCTACACCGATGTCAATAGTGCGGTACTCGACCGGCAGGCCGATCCCCTTGAGCTGGGGTTCGATCACCTTGCGGTCGCCCACCACCACGAAGACCATGTCCTGCGGCTGGAGGTATTTCGCCGCCGCCGCGTCGAGCGCCTTGGCATCCACCGCGCGGTAGCGACTGGCGAGCGTGGCGTCCCAGTCGTCCGGGCGGCCGAGGCGCCGGTTGAGGACGAGCTGGCCGAGCACCTGCGCATTGGTTTCGTAGCGGTTGGGCAGCCCGCGGATGTTGCCGTCGGTCACCCGGTTGAGCTCGACCGGATCGACCGGCTTGGTGGCGGGGAACGCCGCCATCTGCGCCATCAGCACCTTGAGCGAATCGCCCGTTCGGTCGGATTGGACCGCCGTCTGCACCACGAAGCTGCGCGGGCCGACGCTGCGCCGTACCGAGCTGCCTACACCGTACGTCCAGCCCTTTTCCTCGCGCAGGTCGTTGTTGAGCCGCGAAAGGAAGCCCGAACCGATCACTTCGTTGGCGAGGTCGACCGCGACGTCGGGGTCGCTTCCGGTCATCGGCAGGGCCTTCCCCGCGGCGATCACCGACTGAGGCGAATTCGGCCGGTCGATGACGATGATCCGGGGCGAGGCGGCGGGCACGGGCGCGTCCACGCTTTTCATCGGCGGCATCGCATGAGGGATGCCCCAGGTCCCGAACGTCTCGTTCAGCAGCGGCAGGATCTCTTCCAGCGTGGTGTCGCCGACCACAGTGATCGAGGCCAGTTCGGGGCGGAACCACTTGGCGTGCTCGCGGCCGAGGTCATCGGACGTCAGCGCGGCGATGACCTTCGCCGAACCCAGGCCGCCGGACGGCACGCCATAAGGATGGTCGGGACCGAACACCGCCGGGGCCAGGACCTCGGCGGCGAGCCCGTTGGGGGAGGACAGGTTCTGCGCGATCTGCGCGATCCGCTGCTCCTTCACCCGCGCCACTTCGGCCGGATCGAAGCTGGGCGAATGCACGATGTCGTGCATCAGCCTGAGCGAGGGCGCGAGATTGGCGGAGAGTGCGTCGAGCGTCACCGTGCTGGCGTCGAGCGACGCACTCGCGGTGATCGTCGCGCCGAGCCGTTCCTGCGTTTCGGCAATCTCGGCCGAGCTCTCGCCCGCCGCGCCTTCGTCGAGCAGGTCGAGCATCAGCGACTGCACGCCCTGCCGGTCCTGCGGGTCGGCGCTGTAGCCGGCGTTGAAATCGACCGCGATCAGCACCTTCGGCACCGCGGTGCGGCGCATCAGCTGGACCGGGATGCGGTTGCGCAGAAATCCGTGCTCGATCGGCGGCAGGGCTAGGTCGGCGACCGGGGCGATCGGCGGAATGTCCCGCTTCGGTCCCTTCTTGACGACGGGCGCCTTCGCTTTCTTCGGCTTGGAAGAGGGCGCGGTGCCTTCATCGCCCCAGCCGCCCATCGCGTCGCCCTTCTCGGTGCGCTCGCCAGGGACAACGGCGAGGTCGAACGGCGGGCGGCCGAGCCACTTTGCCATGGCGGCCTGGACTTGGGCCGGGGTCACCGCGGCCGCGGCGGCGAGGTCTTTCTTGTAGGCGGCCGGATCGCCCTGGTAGAGCATGCCCTCGGCCAGCGTCATGCCCTTGCCGCCCATGTCGCCGACCCGTTCGAGCTGGCCGATCTCTTCGGCGATCAGACGGGTTGCGGCCCGCTGCACCTCGTCCGCGGTGGGCCCTTCGCGGACCAGCCGGTCGATTTCGCCGGCGAATGCGGCTTCCGCCGTCGCCTTGTCGACCCCCGGCTTCACATCCATTTCCGCGATGATGAAGCTCAGTTGCTCATGGTCCTGCAGCCCCGCCGAGGTCGATACCGCCAGCTGCCTTCCGCGGACCAGCGCATTGTCCAGCCGCGAGCTGGAAAGGCCGCCCAGCACCATCAGGCCGATCTCGAGCGGGATGCGGTCGGGGTCGGAGAGCGCCGGCCCGGTCCAGTTGCGGGAGAGCTGGATGGTCGCGACCTGGTCGGTCATCTCGCGCTTCGCCGGCGCGGCGAGGGTGACCGGCGCCGCCTCGACCTTGCGAACTTCCGGGCCTGCGGGAATGCCGCCGAACCACCGCTGGACCTTGTCCCTGGCGGTGGCGAGGTCGATGTCGCCGGTCAGCGCGAGGACCACGTTGTTGGGGCCATAGTTGTCGATGAACCACTTGTGGACATCGGCGAGGCTGGCGGCGTCGAGGTCGGCCATCGAACCGATGGTCGAGTGGCGGTAGGGGTGGCCGACCGGCAGCAGGCCGTCACCCAGCGCATACTCGGCGAGACCATAAGGCTGGTTGTCGCGCTGGCGCTTCTCGTTCTGGACGACGCCGCGCTGCTTGTCGAGCTTGGCCTGGTCGATCGCGCCGAGGAGGTGCCCCATGCGGTCGCTTTCCATCATCAGCGCCCGGTCGAGCGCGCCGGTGGGGACCACCTCGACGTAGTTGGTGCGGTCGTACCAGGTCGAACCGTTGGTCGGGGTCGAGCCCGCTGCCTCGAGCGGGATGTCGAAGTTGGGCACGTTTTCCGAGCCGGTGAACATTAGGTGCTCGAACAGGTGGGCGAAGCCGGTCTTGCCCTTGGGTTCGTGCTTCGAGCCGACCCGGTAGTACGTGGTCACGCCGACGATCGGGGCCTTGCGATCGGTGTGGACGATCACGGTCAGGCCGTTGGCGAGGGTGAAGGTCTCGAAGGGGATGTCTACCGCCTTGACCAGTTCGCCGAGCGGCGCTGGGCGGGGTTCGGGGCTCGCTGTCGGGGCGGGCGCCGGGGCGCTGGCGAGCGGGGCGGTTTGCGGGGCGCAGGCGGCGAGGGTCAGCGAGGCGAGGGCGGTCGTGAAGAGAAGACGCATGGGGTTCCCGGCCTGGAAGATTTGGTTGCTGTGGTAACGGAAGCGGGGCGGAGGTCTAGTGGCTGTCGATCAACGACACCAACTCAGCGCGTCGTCCGGGACGACGAGATGGGCGCACTGACCTACCGGCTCGTCACCACCTCGCGGCTGGCAGCGTGCGCGGCGATGTCCGCGCGCTCGAAATGCACGGGCTTCAGTCGGTGCGCGACGAACAGCGGTGCCTGGTCGGCGAAGTGCTTGCTTTTCGGCCGGGTCGTCGCCGCGCCGAACGGCTGGATCGATTCGGAGCGGACAGCGCCGCCGCCGGCTGGCCACTCGATGAACATCACGAAGCTGTCGCCGTGCTTGATCAGCAGCCGCCCGTCGTCGGGATCGACGTTCCAGCTGGTCGCGGCGCGCAAGGTGTCGCCGCCGCCGTCCATGGGGAGGTCGGTTGTGCCCTGCCGCACGCGGATCACCTCGCCCAGCGGCGGGTCGATCCGGCCCCAGTACTTTTCAAGGTGTTCGCTCGCCTTCTTCAGCTCTTCCTTGGGATCGGGCGCGGGCTTGAGGTTGTAGCTGGAGGACATCGCCTCCTTGAGCACCATCACGGCAAGCGCATCCGCGCGGCCGTTGCCGTCGGCCTTCAGATCCCAGGTGGCGAGCAGCCTCTGCGCCTCGGCCAGCTTGGGTTCGCTGCGCAGATCGAGCCGCGCGATGGCATCGAGCATCCACGCGACATAGCCGGTGCGCTCGTAGCCGGTGTCGTACTTGATCCGCTCGAGCTCGGTCCGCCCGATCGGGTTGGTGGCATCGAGCAGCAGCGCGGCGCGGCGGGTGCGGTTGGTGACGTCGAGCTCCACGCCCATCTCCGGCGCGAACCTTGCGGGATCGAGCTCGCTTCCCTTGCCGGCGGCGAGGAATGGCGTGTTGTTGGCGTTGTAGAGGAAACCTGAAGCCGGGTTGAGGATTTGCGGAACAGCCTCGAACGGCACGGTTTTCCGCCAGATCAGGTCCGAGCGGTCGCCCGGCAGGATCCCGCGCCAGTCCTGCCCCGGGACGCGCTGGGGGATCATTGCATTGTAGACGTAGGCGATGTTCCCGGCCTTGTCGGCGTAGAGGAAATTGGTCGAGGGAATGGCCATGAGCTTCAGCGCCGCCATCCATTCGTTCATGTCGCGGGCGCGGTTGAGGCGGTAGTACTCGGTCAGGTTGCCGAGGCTGCCGATCCCCGCATAGCGCACCGCGAACGCGCCCTGGTCGTTCACGATCACCGGACCATGTTCGCTGCGCCAGACCGTCCGGGGGATCGGCAGGGTTAGCGGCCCGAACCTGACCGGCAGCCAGACGGTGCGCTTCTCCAGCGGCCTCCACTGCCCGTCGAGCCGGTACTGCGTGCCATCGGCGTTCAGCACCAGCTTGTAGACATCGACGAGGTCGGGCCGGTTGACGGTGTTCGTCCAGCCCAGCGTGTCGTTGTGGCCCAGCGCAACCAGCGGCATCCCCGGGAAGGTCGCCCCGGCCATGTGCCAGCCCTCGTCGCTTTCGACAACCAGCTCATACCACGCGGTCCCGCCTCGCCACGGCTGGTGGGCGTTGGAGACGAGCCGGGTCACCCCGTCGCCGGAACGCTTGGGGGCGATGGCGAAGGCGTTGGAGCCGGCAAGGTCGGCATCCTCGCCCACCGGCAGCGGGCCGGGCCTTGTGTTGTTCGCGGCGAGGTCGATCTGGTCGCCGCCGCCTTGGGCATAGGCCGGCGCGGGCTTCCCATCGGTCGGCGGGCCATGGTCGCGGCGCGGCAGCTTGCCTTCCGCCAACGGACCGATCTGGCTACCCAGGCCATAGAAGAACGGCTGGCGCAGCGCGAAGCCGGCGGCAATGTCCTCGCCGGTGACCGGGAACAGGTTGGCCAGCTTGATCTCGCCCGGATGGGTCTTGGCATAGCGGTTGAGGCCTGTGGCATAGCCGTCGAGCAACGCGTGTACGTCCGCCGGCAGCTTCGCATACTCGCCGTCCACGGTCCCGCGGACGTTCAGCAGGTGGTATATGAAGTCGACCTTCGCCCCGTCTTCCCCCGCGATCGCGCCATAGCGCCCGCGGGCCATCGCGAAGACGTCCTGCAGCGTGGAGAAATCATCCTCTGCGTGGGCATAGGCGATGCCGAACGCGACTTCCGGATCGGTCCGGGCATGGATGTGCGGCACGCCCCATTCGTCGCGTGTAATCTCGGCGCGGTAATCGTATTTCGGCGGGGCATGGCCGGGGGTGAAAGCGAAGAACGGCTCCCACACCAGCAGACCGAGAATCAAGACAAGCGCGAAAATGAGCACGGTCCAGGTGGTGCGGGCGAGCCAGTTGCGGATCATCCGCGGTTGCTAGCGCACGGGGCGCGGGGTGGGAAGGGCGTGGGTCACAGGCGCGAATTGCTCTCTCCTATGGAGGTTCGTCACCCTGAACTCGTTTCAGGGTCCACTTTCGCCCTACCCTGACGGTTGGTTGGCCTGCTCAAACCTCAAGGCTGCTCACTCCTCGGACTCGGGAGGAGGTCGGCGGCGGGATGCTGAAACAAGTTGAGCATGACGAAGGGGTTGCAGGGCAGGCTGCCGCGATCCAGTCCCTTGCGTACCGTCGCTCAACCCCTTAGCCCTCGCCCCGAACAAGTTACCGGAGAAACCGATGCGCCTTCGTGCCGCCTTCTTTGCCCTGCCGCTCCTCGCCCTGTCGCTGCCCGCCGTGGCCGAGGATGTGACGTTCTCACCCGAGGCAGTGCGCGCGCATGTCACGTTCCTGGCGGACGACCTGCTCGAAGGCCGCGACACCGGCTCGCGCGGGTTCGACATCGCGTCCAACTATGTCGCCACTCAGTTCATGGCCATGGGGCTGAAGCCGGTCGGCGATCCCGCGACCGGATCGTACTTCCAGAAGCTGACCGTGCGCGAAGCGCGGCTGGACGGGACGCCGAAGGTCACGCTCAACTACGGCGGCAAGGACGTCGTGCTCGACAGCACGGCCAGCGTCCTTGTCGGGCCGAGCATCGCCGAACGGCAGGTCTCGATCGAAGCGCCGCTGGTCTTCGCCGGATACGGCTTCGACCGTCCCGAGCTCAAGCTGAGCGACTATAAGGGCCTCGACGTCCGCGGCAAGATCGTGGTCGTGCTTTCGGGCTTCCCCAAGGGCATGAACAGCGAGCTTGGCGCGAGCCTCGCCGGGGACAAGGGCGTGGTCGCGATGCGCCGCGGGGCGATCGGGGTGATCACCGTGCCGACGCTCGCCGACACCGCTCGCCGCCCGTGGGAGCGGCGGGTGGAATTGTCCGACAGCCCGTCGAAGTCGTTCCTGGAACCGGGCGGCGAGCCGTTCCGCCGGGCGCCCGGCATTCGTGCCGGAGCGGTGCTCAATCCCGACGCCGCGACCCCGCTGTTCGCCGCCGCCGGCAAGAACCTCGGCGCGATCCTCGCGGCGGCCGACAAGACCGGCGGGCGGCCGAAGGGCTTCCCAATGAAGGCCAAAGCGAAGATCGAAGTGGCCAGCACCTTCAAGGATCTCGCCACCCAGAACGTCGTCGCGGTCCTGCCGGGCAGCGATCCCGCGCTGGCCGGCGAATACGTCGCGCTCACCGCGCACCTCGACCACCTCGGCGTTCACGGCAAGGGCGAGGACAAGATCTCCAACGGCGCGATGGACAACGCCGCGGGTGTTGCGACGATGCTCGAAGTCGCGAAGAAGCTCAGCGCCGGCGGTGAGAAGCCCAAGCGCTCGGTCCTGTTCGCCGCGTTCACCGGCGAAGAGGGCGGGCTGCTCGGCTCGGGCTATCTTGCGCGCAACCCGGTGACCACGGGCGGCGAGATCGTCGGGCTCGTCAACTTCGACATGCCGGTGCTGACCTATCCGTTCACCGACGTCGTCGCCTTCGGCGCGGAGAACTCGACGCTCGGGCCGATGGTCGCCAACGCCGCGCAGAAGGCGGGTATCACGCTCTCGCCCGATCCGATGCCGGAGGAAGGGCTGTTCACCCGCTCCGACCACTACCGCTTTGTCCAGCAGGGCATTCCCTCGGTGTTCCTGATGACCGGGTTCGCCAACGGCGGCGAGGCGAAGTTCCGCGACTTCCTCAAGACCCACTACCACCAGCCGAGCGACGACCTGAACCTGCCGATCGACTGGCAGGCCGGGGCGAAGTTCGCCGAGGTGAACTATTACATCGTCCGCGAGATCGCCGACGCCGCCAAGCGCCCGCTGTGGTACCAGGGGAACTTCTTCGGCAAGGAATTCGCACTCAAGGCAGAGAAGGCGGCGAAGTAGTTTTTCCCGCAACATCAACCAAATGCGTCCCCGCGAAGGGGGGGACCTCCATCCATCAGGCGGACCATTTGCGGCACGAGGTCCCCGCCTTCGCGGGGACGCCGCTGAATTGCCGTCCACGGCACTGATCGTCTCGCAACGCGTTTTTGTCGAGCGACCCCTTGTGTTGCATGAAAGCCACACTACCTCCCTCGCAACAGGAGGAACACCCGTCTCATGAACCTCGAAAAATTCACCGACCGCGCCAAGGGCTTCCTGCAGGCGGCGCAGACCGTGGCCATTCGCAACAGCCATCAGCGCATCGGGCCGGAGCACCTGCTCAAGGCCCTGTTGGAGGATGGCGAAGGCATGGCCTCGGGCCTTATCCAGCGTGCGGGCGGCAATGCCCCGATCGCGCAGGCTGAAATCGACAAGGCACTCGCCAGGATTCCAGCGGTGTCGGGCGGCGGCGCGCAAGCGACCCCCGGTCTCGACAATGATGCGGTCCGCGTGCTCGACCAGGCCGAGCAGGTCGCGACCAAGAGCGGCGACAGCTTCGTCACGGTCGAGCGGATGCTCGTCGCGCTGGCGCTCGCCACCACCACCGTCGCGGGCCAGGCGCTCAAGGCCGCCAATGTCACCCCGCAGGCGCTCGAAGCGGCGATCACCCAGCTGCGCGGCGGGCGCACGGCCGACAGCGCCGGCGCGGAAAACGCCTACGAGGCGATGAAGAAATACGCCCGCGATCTCACCGATGCGGCGCGTGACGGCAAGCTCGACCCGGTGATCGGCCGCGACGAGGAAATCCGCCGCACCGTGCAGATCCTCGCCCGGCGGACAAAGAACAACCCGGCGCTGATCGGCGAACCCGGCGTCGGCAAGACTGCGATCGCCGAAGGGCTTGCCCTGCGCATCGCCAATGGCGACGTGCCCGACAGCCTCAAGGACCGCCGCCTGATGGCGCTCGACATGGGCGCACTGATCGCCGGCGCGAAGTATCGCGGCGAGTTCGAGGAGCGGCTGAAGGCCGTGCTCGACGAGGTCAAGGGCGCCGAGGGCGAAATCATCCTGTTCATCGACGAGATGCACACCCTGATCGGCGCGGGCAAAGGCGAGGGCGCGATGGACGCCTCGAACCTCCTGAAGCCCGCGCTGGCCCGCGGCGAACTGCACTGCATCGGCGCGACCACGCTCGACGAGTACCAGAAGTACGTCGAGAAGGACCCGGCGTTGCAACGGCGCTTCCAGCCGGTGTTCGTCGGCGAGCCGACGGTCGAGGACACGATCTCGATCCTGCGCGGGATCAAGGACAAGTACGAGGTCCACCACGGGGTGCGGATCGCCGATAACGCGATCGTCGCCGCCGCGACCCTGTCGCACCGCTACATTTCCGACCGCTTCCTGCCCGACAAGGCCATCGACCTGATGGACGAGGCGGCCAGCCGCATCCGCATGGAAGTGGAATCGAAGCCCGAGGAGATCGAGAAGCTCGACCGCCGGATCATCCAGATGAAGATCGAGGAGATGGCGCTTGGCCGTGAGACCGACCAGCCGTCGAAGGACCGGCTCGCGACCCTGCGCGAGGAACTCGCCAACCTCGAGCAGCAGTCAGCCGAGCTGACCACGCGCTGGCAGAACGAACGCGACAAGATCGCCGCGGAGGGCAAGGTCAAGGAACAGCTCGACGCCGCGCGGGTCGAACTCGAACAGGCCCAGCGCCAGGGCGACCTCGGCAAGGCCGGGGAGCTTGCCTATGGCCGCATTCCGGAGCTCGAGAAGCAGCTCGCCGAGGCGCAGGGCCATTCCGAAAACGCCCTGCTGCGCGAGGAAGTCACCGCCGAGGACATCGCCAGCGTCGTCAGCAAGTGGACCGGCGTGCCGGTCGACAAGATGATGGAGGGCGAGCGCGAGAAGCTGCTCCAGATGGAGCATGTGATCGGCCAACGCGTCATCGGCCAGAAGGACGCGGTGCTCGCCGTGTCGAAGGCCGTGCGCCGCGCGCGGGCCGGGCTGCAGGATCCGAACCGCCCACTGGGCTCGTTCCTGTTCCTCGGGCCCACCGGCGTCGGCAAGACCGAGCTGACCAAGGCGCTCGCCGGCTTCCTGTTCGACGACGACAACGCGATGGTCCGCATCGACATGTCGGAGTTCATGGAAAAGCACGCGGTGTCGCGCCTGATCGGCGCGCCTCCGGGCTATGTCGGCTATGACGAGGGCGGCGTGCTGACCGAAGCGGTTCGGCGCCGGCCTTACCAGGTCGTGCTGTTCGACGAGGTCGAGAAAGCCCACCCCGACGTGTTCAACGTGCTGCTCCAGGTGCTCGACGACGGGCGGCTGACGGACGGGCAGGGCCGGCAGGTGGACTTCACCAACACCCTGATCATCCTGACCAGCAACCTCGGCAGCCAGTATCTCGCCAACCTCGAGGAAGGGCAGGACGTCGAGAGCGTCGAGCCGCAGGTGATGGAGGTCGTGCGCGCGCACTTCCGGCCCGAATTCCTCAACCGGCTCGACGAGATCATCCTGTTCCACCGGCTGGGGCAGGAGCACATGGGACCGATCGTCGAGATCCAGGTGGCGCGGGTGGCGAAGCTGCTCAAGGACCGCAAGATCACGCTCGACCTGACCGAGGCGGCCAAGCGCTGGCTGGGGCGGGTCGGCTACGATCCGGTCTATGGCGCCAGGCCGCTCAAGCGGGCGGTGCAGCGGCACCTGCAGGACCCGCTCGCGGAGAAGCTGCTGGGCGGCGAAATCCCCGACGGCAGCACCCTCCGCATCGACGAGGGCGACGGCGCGCTGGCGATCGCGGTGGAGTGAAGTAAAGGCCACCCCTGACCCCCGTCCTGCCTGCGGGAGGGGGATTGAAGGGCTAGCTCCCGGCTTAGCGCAACCATTTCCCCTCCCGCAGGCGGGAGGGGTCAGGGGTGGGCATACCGCGAACAGTGGTTGGGGGTGGGGCCGCTCCTACTTCTTCAATCCGATCTCCCGCAGCCGCTGCTGCAGAAACTCGTCTGCGGTGATCGAGACCGGGTAGCGATCCGGATTCGCGGCGCTGACGCACTGCGGCAGGGTGCGGAACGGGAAGTCGCTGCGCAGGTGCAGGAAGAACGGCATCGAATAGCGGCTGAACCGCGCCCGCTCGGCATCCGGGTTTCGTACCCGGTGGACGGTCGAGGGCAGGACGTTGTTGGTCAGCCGCTCGAGCATGTCGCCGACGTTGACCACCAGCGCGCCTTCAGGCGGCGAGGCGCTGATCCACTTGCCCTCGCGGGTCAGCAGCTCGAGCCCCGCTTCCTCGGCACCGAGCAGCAGGGTGATGAGATTGATGTCGCCGTGCGCCCCGGCGCGGATCGCCTCGCCCTGGAGGTTCTCGATCGGCGGGTAGTGGAGCAGCCGCATGACCGAGTTGCCGTCGCTGATCGGGCCATCGAACCAGTGCGGGTCGAGCCCGAGGTAGACCGCAATCGCCGACAGGATCCGCGCGCCGGTCTCATCGAACTGCCGGTAGAGTTCGGTGAAGGTCTCGCGGAAGCCCTCGGGCTGTTCGGGCCAGACGTTCGGCGGCATCGAATCGGACAGCGGATGCCCGTCCGGCAGGTCCCGGCCGATGTGCCAGAACTCCTTGAGATCGTGAGCCTTGGCGTCCTTGGCGATTTCGGTGCCGAACGGGGTGTAGCCGCGCGCCCCGGCGATGGCGGGGTCGTGGTAAAGCCGCTTCTCGGCTTCGGGTAGCGCGAAGAACGCCTCCGACAGCGCCCATGCGCGGTCGATCAGCGCGCGGTCGATGCCGTGGTCCTTGACCATCGCGAAGCCGAAGGTCTGGAAGCTTTCCCCGATCTCGCGGGAGAGGGCGGCCGGGTCGCTGGCCAGCGACAGCACCGGCAGGGTTTCAAGGTTCATGGGTGTCCGTTCTCGAAAAATTCGCTAATGGCGCGCCTATAGACGAGCGGGACCCCGGTTTCATGACCAAAATCAACGACGATACTGCGCTGTGGCTGATGAAGTCGGAGCCGGACGTTTATTCATGGGACGATCTCGTCGCCGAGGGCGAGGGCACCTGGGACGGGGTGCGCAACCATCTCGCCGCGCGCAACCTGCGGACGATGAAGAAGGGCGACCTGGCGTTTTTCTATCACTCCAACATCGGCAAGGAGATCGTCGGCATCGCCAGGATCTCGAAGCCGGGGCTGACCGATCCGACCGACCCTGATGGCAAGTGGGCGGCGGTCAAGGTCAAGCCGGTAAAGAAGCTCAAGCGCCCGGTCTCCCTCGCCGAGATCAAGGGCACGCCCGAACTCGCCGAAATGGAATTGCTGCGCCTGTCGCGCCTCTCGGTTTCGGCAGTGCGACCGGCGGAGTGGGATTTCATCCTGGGCATGAGCAAGCGCAAGTAACCGGGAACGGAGCCCGGCTTCCAGCGTATCTCCTTGCAAGAGCGGCGAAATCCGTTTTGCCGCATAAAACAAGGAGATAGTCCCATGGGTGAACTGATCGACAAGGCCAAGGGCCTCGCCAACGAAGCCATCGGCAACACCAAGCAGGCCGCCGGCAAGGCGACCGACAGCCCCCGCCTCCATGGCGAAGGCGTTGCGCAGGAGCGCAAGGGCGAAGCGCAGCAGGTCAAGGGCAGCGTCAAGGGCACTCTCGGCGACGATATCTGATCGCCCTGCAGCATTGCAGAAAAAGAATACCGCGGGCGGTGCCGGAAGGCGCCGCCCGTTTCATTTGCGCTGTCCCCACGGTGTAAGGGGCTAGGCTGCAAACTGCGTCATTTCGGCACTGTGGACGAGACGCGCTGGAACCAAGTTAAGATTTTCTTAATTGTAGGTTCCATGAAGCGCAGACTCGTCCTCACCAGCGAAGGCGCCGGACATCCGTTCCGCCGCAGCTTGCCGCCCCGCGTGCTGCAGCGCCTGCCGCAGCATGAGCCTGAGGTTGCCGCGGCAATCGCGCGGCAGGAAACTGCAGAGCGTCCGCTGTGGGACTGGCGGGGTGAGACCCAGCGCTTTGCCGGCGACAGCGAAGGCGCGCTGATCCTGCCGGCCGTAGAGCAGGCGCCGCAATCGACGCTCGCACAGGACCTGCGCCACTTCGCGATGGCCTATGCCGCGTGCTTCGTGGCGGTGAGCCTGTTCATTCTTTAGGGCCCGCGGGGCCTAGTTAAAGGTTGATGTCCGTTCGCTCGCCGCGTCCTTCTCGGCGTTGAACAGCAACTGACCGAGCCACGCCGAAACGAGACACATCGCCGCGCTCAGCAGCAGCTGGTCGACCAGCGCGATCTTCGCCGCCGACAGCCCGACCGCAAGCAGCGAGCCCACCACCATCGCGCCCGAATTGACGATGTTGTTGGCGGCAATGGTGCGCGCCGTCTCGGACTTTGCGACCGTCGTCGTCAGGAACGCATAGAGCGGCACCACGAACATGCCCCCGCTCACCGCGATGCCGAGCAGCGTCAGCAGCAGCGGCACCGCCAGCGGCTGGGCGAGGAAGTGGCCGACATCGAGCAGGCCGTTCTCCGGGTGCGGTGTCCACTGCTTGCAGACCACGTGGAAGGCGACCACGAACAGTCCCATCACGACCACCGAAATCGGTGACCAGCGCGCGGAGACCGTGCCCTTGAGCAGTGCGTTGATTGACATAGAGCCGATCGCCACGCCGACCGAGAACACCACCAGGAACAGGCTGGCGACTTCCTTGCTCGCGGTCAGCACGTTCTTGGCGAGCGGCGGGAACTGGATGAACAGCACCGCGCCGATGGTCCAGAAGAAGCTGATCGCCATGATCGCGAGGAACACCCGGCGATGGTGCATGGTGTTGCGGATCAGCGCGAAGGATGAGCGGAAGAGATTGTAGTCGAGCGGCTCGACCGTGCTCAGCGGCGGGGCGGGGGGTACCTGCCGTCCGGCGAACCAGCCGAGCAAGGCGGTGAGCACGACGCCGCCCGCGGCGACCTCGACGGGGATCCACCCGGCGAGGATCGTTCCGGCGAGGATCGCGATATAGGTTCCCGCTTCGACCAGCCCGGTGCCGGCCAGCACCTCGTCATCGTGGAGATGCTGGGGCAGGATTGCGTACTTGATCGGGCCGAAGAAGGTCGAATGGACCCCCATCGCGAACAGCGCGAGCAGCATCATCGGGATCGCGGCGGAGTGCACCACGCCGGCCGAAATGACGTTCTCGGCGGCCAGCCAGGCGAGCACCAGTCCGCTGCCGCCGACCAGCATGATGGCGATCTCGCAAGCCTTGACGATGCGGATGATCCGCGCCTTGTCGCGCATGTCGGCCAATTGCCCGGCCAGTGCGGACAGCAGGAAGAACGGCAGGATGAACACGCCCGAGGCGATCGCCGAGAACCGCGCCTCCGCCTCTTCCGAGCTGTAGACGCTGTACACCACATACAGCACCATCGCGTTCTTGAAGAGGTTGTCGTTGAACGCTCCGAGGAGCTGGGTGACAAACAGCGGCAGGAACCGCCGGCTGGCCACAAGATGGGTCGAAGTTGTCATGCAGGCCCTTGCGGCATCCCCGATTGCGCGGGCGACCCTATAGACAAGTCAGCGCCGGGCAAGAGTGTTCCTTGCGTGTTTTACACGGGGGCAAGGGGGCGCTAGCAAGCAAGGCGATGCTGACGCTGCCCAACCTCCTCACCCTGTCGCGGATCGTGGCGGTGCCGCTGCTCGCGTTCTTCCTGTGGTGGCCCGACTGGGCGTTCGGCTATGCCATCGCCTTCGCGCTCTACTGCCTGATGGGGATCACCGACTATTTCGACGGCTACCTCGCCCGGGCGCAGGGCGCGGTGTCGCGGCTGGGGGTGTTCCTCGATCCGATCGCCGACAAGATCATGGTCGCCGCGGTGATCCTGATCCTCGCAGCGCAGGGCGTGCTCCGCGGACCCTATGTCGGCGACATGCACGTCATCGCGGGCCTCATCATCCTCGTGCGCGAGATCGCGGTTTCCGGGCTGCGCGAGTTCCTCGGCGGGCTGCAGGTTTCGGTCCCGGTGTCGAAGCTGGCGAAGTGGAAGACCACCTTCCAGCTCGTCTGCCTCGGCGCGCTGATCCTCGGCCACGCGATGCCGTGGTGGAACGTGACGATTGGCGCCCTGACGATGAACGTGCCCCACACCGTCGGCCTGACGACCCTGTGGGGTGCGGCGGTGCTGACCGTGGTGACGGGGTGGGATTACCTGCGGGTCGGGCTGAAGCACATGGATTGAGGTCGCTCAGGCGAACTCGTCGCGCTTCTGGTTTGGCCGGATCCGCCGGATCTTGCGGGCGCTTTCGTGTGGCAATCGCAGTTCGAAGTTCGTTAGCTGACGTCGAGCCATCTCATCTCCGAGTTTGGCAGACTGACGCAGCCAACGACGGTAGCCACTCATGTCGTTGCGATTGAAGCACGACATTGCGGCGTTGTGAGCGGCGCGGGAATCGCCGTAGCGGGCCGCGCGGTGATAGAGGCCCGCCGGACTGAACGAACTGGCTGCTGCGCCAAACGAGGCAAGGCGATTGTCGTCGCTGTACCAATCGGCAACTTCGACCATCGCAGCAGGATACCGGCGCAGGGCAAGGTGCCACATGATGGGCAGCCAAAGGCCAATGGCCCGGCCCTCGCGGATTTCGACCGCTCGCAGATAGAGGCGGTCCAGACGCTCAGCGCGGGCTTCGGACAGCTTTTTACCCAATTCACTCCACCCGCAGTTCGTCCGCCAGCATCCTGAACTCCTCGGCGCGCGGGCTGTTCTTGCGCCAGACCAGGGCGATCTCGCGGTAGGCGTGGTCGGACTTCAGCGGCCGCGCGACGATCTGGGTGTCGTGGAGGATCCCCGCCTCGACCGCCATTTCCGGCAGCATCGTCAGCCCCAGCCCGTTGTCGACCATCTGCACCAGCGTGTGCAGGCTGGTCCCGATCATCGTCGCCGAGGCGCGCAGTTCGGGGCGGTTGCAGGCGGCCAGCGCATGATCCTTGAGGCAGTGGCCGTCCTCGAGCAGCAGCAGGCGCGCCTCGTCGATGAGGCTCGGCGGGATTTCCGCCGGGGGATCGCGCGGGTCGTCCTTGGGGAAGGCCACATAGAGCGGATCGTTGAACAGGTGCTCGGCCTCGACCTCGCCGGTGGCGAAGGGGAGCGCCAGCAGGACGCAGTCGGCGCGGCCGTGGTGGAGCGATTCGATCGCCGCCGCGCTTGGCTCCTCGCGCAGGAACAGCTTGAGCTGCGGGCGATCCCTGCGCAGCCGCGGCAGCAGGCGCGGGAGCAGGAACGGCGCGATCGTGGGGATCACGCTCATCCTGAGTTCCCCGGCGAGCGGCGCGCCGTGGGCCTGGACGAGCTCGGACAGCTCCTCCGCCTCGCGCAGCAGGCGGTGCGCCTTGGCGACGACCTGGTTGCCGAGCGGGGTAAACCGCACCACCCGCCTTGTCCGCTCGACCAGCGTGATGCCGAGCAGCGATTCCAGCTCGCGCAGCCCCGCGGAAAGCGTTGACTGCGAGACGAAGCACGAGTCCGCGGCGCGCCCGAAATGCCCGTGCTCGTGCAGCGCGACGAGGTACTGCAGCTGCTTGAGGGTGGGGAGGTAGGTGGTCATCTTGGAAAATGTACACGCCCTAAGTCGTCATTGCGAGGGCCGCAGGCCCGCGGCAATCCAGTGCAAAGCGCACTGCTGCTGGATTGCTTCGCTTCGCTCGCAATGACGATGGCTGGTGCCGGCCTCAATCCACGTGCGCATGCGCCTCGTGGTCGTCCGCGCCGCCGTTCCCGCCGATGTCGTCGATGTGCGCCATCTTGAGCTTGCCGCCGACCACCGCGAAGGCGGTCTTGCCCTCGACCAGTTCGAGCGCCTCGCGGCCGAACTGTTCGTAGCGCCAGCCTTCGAGGATCGGCAGGTTCTTGCGCACGCCGGCGGCCAGCAGCTCGAGGTCGTCGGTGCGGGCGAGGAGGCGCGCGGCGATGTCGATCTCGCGGCTGCGGATCTTGAGCAGCAGCTTGAGCAAGTCGGCAACCAGCGCGCCTTCCTTGCCGAGCGGTGCGCCGCGCGGGGCGCGGGCGGGCATTTCGGCTTCGCTCAGCGGTTTGGCCTCGGCCAGCGTCTGCATCAGGCGGCGGCCGATCTCGTTGTTCGCCCAGCCCGAGGAGAGCCCGCGCACCTTTGCGAGGTCGGCCTGGGCCTTGGGCGGGTGGCCGGCGATGTCGGCCAGCGTCTCGTCGCGGACGATGCGGCCGCGCGGGATGTTCTTGTCCATCGCCTCGGCCTCGCGCCATGCGGCGAGCGCCTTCAGGCGGCCGAGCACTGCGGGGTTGCGGCCCGGAGCCTTGATCCGGTGCCAGACCGTTTCGGGATCGGTGCGGTAGTTTTCCGGGTCCGCCAGCTTCTCCATTTCAGCGTCGAGCCATTCGCCGCGACCGGTCTTGATCAGGCGCTTCAGGAGGCGGGGGAAGATCTTGGAGAGATGGGTGACGTCGCCGATCGCGTATTCGATCTGCCGCTCGGTCAGCGGGCGGCGCGCCCAGTCGGTGAACCGCGCGCCCTTGTCGACAGAGATGCCCAGCCACGATTCGACGAGATTCGAATAGCCGATCTGCTCCGACTGGCTGACCGCCATCATCGCGATCTGGGTGTCGAAGATCGGGTGCGGCGTCTTGCCGGTGAGGTTGTAGATGATCTCCACGTCCTGCCCGCCGGCGTGGAAGACCTTGAGCACGTCCTCGTTATCCACCAGCAGGTCGAGCAGCGGGGCGAGGTCGATGCCCGGGGCCAGCGGATCGATCGCCGCGGCTTCCTCGGTATCGGCGATCTGCACCAGGCACAGCTCGGGCCAGTAGGTGTTCTCGCGCATGAATTCGGTATCGACCGAGACGAAATCGGCCTTGGCGAGGCGGGCGCAGAGTTCGGCCAGCGCCTCGGTCGTCGTGATCAGTGGGTGTATCTTCATGGTTCTTTTCTGTATGGGCCGCCCTCACGACCCGGTGGGGTGGGCCCGGCAGGGGCCCTCGGCTTGACAAAAGCGCGGCCATCGCCTGTTAGCCGCGCGGTTTCGCCCCCTGCCTTATTGCAAGCGGATTGGAAAGAGTTTCATGCATCCCTATCGCTCCCACACCTGCGGCGCGCTGAGCCGTGACAACGTCGGCGAGACGGTCCGCCTTTCGGGCTGGGTGCACCGCAAGCGCGACCACGGCGGGGTGCTGTTCGTCGACCTGCGCGATCACTACGGGATGACCCAGATCGTCGCCGACGTCGACAGCGCGGCCCTGCCCGTGCTCGAAGGCATCCGCGCCGAATCCGTCGTGACGATCGAGGGCACGGTCAAGCTGCGCACCGCGAACACCGTGAACCCCAACCTCGCCACCGGCGAGATCGAGGTGTTCGCCCGCTCCGCCACGGTGCTCTCGGCCGCGGAGGAGCTGCCGATGCCGGTGGCCGGCGAGCAGGAATATCCCGAGGATATCCGCCTGCGCTACCGCTTCCTCGACCTGCGCCGCGAGACGCTCCACGCCAACATCATGAAGCGCACCCGGGTCATCTCCGACATGCGCCGGCGAATGGAAGCGGCCGGTTTCACCGAGTTTTCGACCCCGATCCTCACCGCCTCCAGCCCCGAGGGCGCGCGCGACTTCCTCGTGCCGAGCCGGATCCATGCGGGCAAGTTCTATGCCCTCCCGCAAGCCCCGCAGCAGTACAAGCAGCTGCTGATGGTCGCCGGGTTCGACCGCTATTTCCAGATCGCGCCGTGCTTCCGCGACGAGGACCCGCGCGCCGACCGCCTGCCGGGCGAGTTCTACCAGCTCGACCTCGAGATGAGCTTCGTCACCCAGGAAGAAGTGTGGGAGACGATGGAGCCGGTGATCGGCGGCGTCTTCGAAGCCTTTGCCGAAGGCCGTCCCGTCACCCCCACCGGCAGCTTCCCGCGCATCCCCTATGCCGAGGCGATGCTCAAGTACGGCTCGGACAAGCCGGACCTGCGCAACCCGATCCTGATTGCGGACGTTTCGGAAGAGTTCACCCAGTCGGGCTTCGGCCTGTTCGAGAAGATCGTCGGCACCGGCGGCAAGGTCCGCGCGATCCCCGCGCCGTCCACCGCCGACAAGAGCCGCAAGTTCTTCGACGAGATGAACGAGTGGGCCCGCGCAGAGGGTCACGCCGGCCTTGGCTATGTCACCCGCAAGCAGGGCACCTTCGGCGGCCCGATCGCCAAGAACCACGGCGAGGAGCGGATGGCCGCGCTTTACGACAAGCTGGGCCTCGGTCCCGATGACGGGCTGTTCTTCGCCGCGGGCAAGGAAGAGCAGGCGGCCAAGCTCGCCGGTGCGGCGCGCACCCGCGTGGGCGAACAGCTCGGACTGATCGACAAGGACCGCTTCGAGCTGTGCTGGATCGTCGATTTCCCGTTCTACGAATGGGACGAGGACAACAAGAAGGTCGAGTTCAGCCACAACCCGTTCTCGATGCCGCAGGGCGGGATGGAGGCGCTCCAGAACCAGGACCCGCTGACGATCAACGCCTACCAGTACGACCTCGTCTGCAACGGGTTCGAGATCGCCTCGGGCTCGATCCGCAACCAGTCGCCCGACACGATGGTCAAGGCGTTCGAGATCGTCGGACTGTCGAAGGCCGACGTCGAGGAGCGCTTCGGCGGGCTTTACCGCGCCTTCCAGTACGGCGCGCCGCCGCACGGCGGGATGGCAGCGGGCGTCGACCGCATCGTCATGCTGATCTGCGGCGCGCAGAACCTGCGCGAGATCACCCTGTTCCCGATGAACCAGCGCGCCGAGGACCTGCTGATGGGCGCGCCGAGCCCGGCAGAACCGCGCCAGATGCGCGAACTCAACATCCGCGTGGTCGAACAGCCGAAGGGCTGACAACCGCCGTAAAATGCCTATGCTCCGTCGCCGGGGAAACCGGGGGACGGGCATGGGACTTGGCGTTTTGGGCAGCCGCGGGCGCATCGACCCCGATTGATGCTCGCCCGCTGGCTTGCCTGGACCCCGCCCGCGCCCGGCGCGGCGTATCGGCCTCAGCTCGACGGGCTGCGGGCGGTGGCCGTGCTGCTGGTGCTCTACAGCCACTTCTGGGACGAGGCATCGAACGCCGGACTGCTCGGCGTGCGGCTGTTCTTCGTGCTGTCGGGGTTCCTCATCACGGGCATGTTGCTCGAGGCGCGCGACGCGGGCGGCAGTTCGCTTGGCCACTTCTACATCCGCCGCGCGCTGCGGCTGTGGCCAGCCTATTACCTCACGCTGGGACTCGCGGTCCTCGTCGATGCCGAGGGGATCCGCGACGTCGCCTGGTGGCATGTGCTTTACGGCACCAACATCCTGTTCGCGTTGCGCGGCGATTATGTGCCCTGGTACACTGCCGCATGGTGGTCTCTGGCGGCGGAAGAGCAGTTCTACATCGCCTGGCCGCTGCTCGTCCTGCTGGTCCCGCGGCGCTGGCTCGGCACCACCTGTGCGCTCCTGATCCTCCTGTCGCTGGCATTTTCCGGCACGGTCGAGGCGAGCGGCGGGGAGGACAACCTATATGGGCTGCTTCCGGCGGTGCTCGACAGTCTTGCCGCGGGGGCGCTGCTTTCGGTGATCGGTCGCGCCCGGCCTGAGCGGCTCGGCTGGCTGCGACCGGCGGGCTGGGCGGGTCTTGCGGGCTGGGCGGTTGTCGTCGCTGGCGACTTCGGACGGTCGACCTGGGCGAGCCTGCCGCTGCTCCTGCTGTTCCCGGCATTGGTATGGTTCGCGGCGAACGACAGTGCGTGGTGGCCCGGGCGCCTTCTGTCGTGGCGCCCGCTCACGTTCGTCGGGCGGATCAGTTACGGCATCTACCTCTATCACTTGCCACTATGGTGGTGCGCGATGCAGTGGACCGAAAGCTGGCGGATATTCCACCGCGGCCCAGTAGTCTTCGTGGTGATGACGGCAGCGACGCTGGCAGTCGCCACCCTCTCATGGTTCGCGCTCGAAGCGCCGCTCAACCGGCTCAAGCGCCGCTTCCCCTTTCCGTAACTTCCGCGCGACCTGCCGCGAATGGGCAGAGCGGGGCTTGCGCCCCCTTGCCAGCGCCGCCCGCGTTGATTAGGGCGCTTGCCTGACTGAAGAACAGATTTCCTGCGAAGGGGCATTCAATGAGCGATACCGCCGACCGCGTTAAGAAGATCGTCGTCGAGCACCTCGGGGTCGAGGCCGACAAGGTCACCGAAGACGCCAGCTTCATCGACGACCTGGGCGCCGACAGCCTCGACATCGTCGAACTCGTCATGGCGTTCGAAGAAGAATTCGGCGTCGAGATTCCGGACGATGCGGCTGAGAAGATCAGCACCGTTTCGGACGCGATCAAGTACATCGACGAGAACAAGGGCTGATCGGCTCGTTCTCATAACCCCGTCCGCCCTGAGCTAGCTGAAGGGCAGTCCTTCTTCCGCTGCGGAGCAAGGGAGGGCGGGACTTCGACAGGCTCAGCCCCGGACGGGTCTGGGCCTGTTGTGTTTTCCGACAAAGACTTGCAGAGCCCCCACGGAATTTGCGGAGAGTAATATGCGTCGTGTGGTCGTAACCGGACTGGGCCTCGTCACCCCGCTTGGGGCGGATGTCGAAACCGTGTGGCGGAACCTTATCGCCGGCAAGAGCGGCGCCGGGCCGATCACCCGCTTCGATGTCAGCGACCAGAAGTGCAAGATCGCCTGTGAGGTCAAGCCGGCCGACCACGAGTACGGCTTCGACGCCGGCAAGCGCGTCGACCACAAGATCCAGCGCCAGGTCGATCCGTTCATCGTCTATGGCATCGACGCTGCCGGGCAGGCGCTCGAGGACGCCGGGCTTGCCGAGATGGACGACGACCTCAAAATGCGCACCGGCTGCTCGATCGGTTCGGGAATCGGCGGGCTGCCGGGGATCGAGAGCGAATCGATCGTTCTCCACGAAAAGGGCCCGGGCCGCGTCTCCCCGCACTTCGTCCATGGCCGCCTGATCAACCTGATCTCGGGCCAGGTCTCGATCAAGTACGGCCTGATGGGCCCCAACCACGCGGTGGTTACCGCCTGTTCGACCGGCGCGCACTCGATCGGCGACGCGGCGCGGATGATCAAGGACGGTGATGCCGACGTGATGCTGGCGGGCGGCGCGGAAAGCACGATCAACCCGCTCGGTGTGGCCGGATTCGCCCAGGCCCGCGCGCTCAACTGCAGCTACAACGACCGCCCGACCGAGGCCAGCCGCCCTTATGACAAGGACCGCGACGGCTTCGTCATGGGCGAGGGCGCGGGCGTCGTGGTGCTCGAGGAATACGAGCACGCCAAGGCGCGCGGCGCGAAGATCTATGCCGAAGTGGTCGGCTATGGCTTGTCGGGCGATGCCTACCACGTCACTGCGCCGCACCCCGAGGGCAAGGGCGCGGAACTCGCGATGCGGATGGCGATGCGCAAGGCCGGGATGGAGCCGGGCGACATTGACTACGTCAACGCCCACGGCACCTCAACGATGGCCGACACGATCGAGCTGGCCGCGGTCAAGCGCGTGCTCGGCAACGATCTCGGCGGCGCTTCGATGAGCAGCACCAAGTCGGCGATCGGCCACCTCCTCGGCGGGGCCGGGGCGGTCGAGACGATCTTCTGCATCCTCGCGATCCGCGACCAGGTCGTGCCGCCGACGCTGAACCTGACCAATCCCGACGAGGGGACCGAGGGCGTCGACCTCGTTCCGCTCAAGGCCAAGCCGCGCAAGGTCCGCGCCGCTCTCAACAATTCGTTCGGGTTCGGCGGGACCAACGCCAGCGTGATCGTCAAGGCGGTCGAGGACTGAGCGGAGGGGCCAATGTCCCGCAACCATCTCTCGTCATTGCGAGGGGCGCAGCCCCGCGGCAATCCAGCAGTGTCGCGCGGCGACGTGGATTGCTTCGCCGCGCTCGCAATGACGACCTGGTTGGCTAGGGCAAAGCCATGATCCTGCGCGGGCGTGCCTGGCTGGTCGCGCTGGCGGGGGCCGTCCTGCTGCTGGGCGGGCTCGGCTGGCTGGTCGGCGGCTGGCTGGTGCCGGGGCCGACCGGGAAGGACACCACCTTCACCGTGCCCGACGGCGCGGGGCTGGCGGTGATCTCGGAAAAGCTGGCCGAACAGGGCATCGTCGGCTCGCCGTCCTCGTTCCTGCTGCGGGCCAAGGTCCTCGGCGGCAGCGGGACGATCAAGGCGGGCGAGTTCGCCATCCCCGCCGGGTCGAGCGCCCGCGACGTCCTTGCCATCCTCCAGAGCGGGCAGGTGCTGCGGCGGCTGATCACGGTGCCCGAAGGGATGCCCTCGATCCTCGTGTACGAACGGTTGATGGGGCAGGACCTGCTGACCGGGCAGATCCCGGTGCCGCGCGAAGGGTCGCTGCTGCCCGACAGCTATGATTTCGCCCGCGGCGAAAGCCGAGCCGCCGTCGTCGCGCGCATGCAGGCAGCGATGGACAAGACGCTGGCGGACCTGTGGAAGAAGCGCTCGCCGCAGACGGTTGCGAAGACTCCGGCGGAGGCCCTGGTCCTCGCCTCGATCGTCGAGAAGGAGACCGGCAAGCCGAGCGAGCGCAAGATGGTCGCCGGGCTCTATTCCAACCGCCTGAAGATCGGCATGCCGCTCCAGGCCGATCCGACGATCATCTATCCGATCACCCAGGGCAAGCCGCTGGGGCGGCGGATCAGGCAGTCGGAAATTGCGGCGGTCAACGACTACAACACGTACTCGATGGTCGGTTTGCCCAAGGGTCCGATCACCAACCCGGGCCGCGCCTCGATCGAGGCGGTGCTCAACCCGGCGCAGACCGATGCGCTCTACATGGTTGCCGACGGGACCGGCGGTCACCAGTTTTCGGCGACTCTCGAGCAGCACAACGCCGCGGTCGCCAAGTGGTTCGCGATCCGCCGCGCCAAGGGCGAGATGTGAACCTTGCCCTCGCGCTCGAGGGGCGGGTCGCCTCGCTGACGATCGACCGCGCGGCCAGGCGC
Organism: Novosphingobium sp. FW305-C-111; assembly: GCF_058783565.1. Taxonomy (NCBI): domain Bacteria; kingdom Pseudomonadati; phylum Pseudomonadota; class Alphaproteobacteria; order Sphingomonadales; family Sphingomonadaceae; genus Novosphingobium; species Novosphingobium sp. FW305-C-111. Next base: position 79,118 of record NZ_JBYSYP010000011.1, on the reverse strand, counting down.
AACGCGTTCGACCTGGCGATGTGGGAGGCGCTGCCGGGCCTGCTGGACGAAGCTGAAGCGCACCGCGAGCTGCGCGTGCTGGTCATCCGCTCGGCCGCGCCCGCCGGCGCATTCTGCGCGGGCGCCGACATCGCCGAGATGCTGGGCCACAAGGACGACGCGGCGTTCCACGCCCGCACCCAGGCGGCGATCAACGCCGCGCTCCATCGCCTCGCGCGGTTTCCCTTGCCGACGCTGGCGTTCATCGAGGGGGATTGCATGGGCGGCGGGGTCGGCCTCGCGGTCGCCTGCGACCTGCGGGTGGCGAGCCCGGCGGCGCGGTTCGCCATCACCCCGGCAAGGCTCGGGCTGGTCTATCCGCTGCACGACGTCGCCAACCTCGTGTCGCTGGTCGGCGCGGGGCAGGCGCGGCGGATGCTGCTGACCGGACTCGCCATCGACGCCGCCGAAGCGCTGCGGATCGGGCTGGTCGAGCAGGTTTCGGACAGCGCCGATGACTGGATCTCGGCCATCGCGGCCAACTCGGCCAACTCGGCGATGCAACTCAAGCGCTTCGTCCGGCGCGTGGTCGACGGCCAGAGCGAGGATGATGCCGAAACGCTGGCGATTTTCGCCAGCGCGTTCAGCGGCGCGGACTTTGTCGAGGGGACTTCGGCCTTCGTGGAGAAGCGGGCAGCCCGGTTCGGCCCGCGCAGCGAGTAGAGCGACTCGCTCTAGGACAGCAGGAATATCCCGGCGATGACCGACATCACCGCGGTCGAGATCCACCCGCCGACGGCCAGTCCCGGCGATATCGTCAAATGGCCCATTACCCTGGGGTTGCGGGCGACCAGCATCGTTACCGCCATCAGCGGCGGGGCCAGCAGTCCGTTCACCACCGCAGCCCAGTACAGCGCTTTCATCGGATCGATGGCGAGGAAGTTCATCGCCACCCCGGCCATCACGGCTGCCGCGATCGTCACGTAGAACGCCTTCGCCTCGAACGGCTTGCGATCGAGGCCTTCAGGCCAGTGGAACGTCTCGCTCACCGCGTAGGCGGCGGCGCCCGCGAGCACCGGAACCGCCAGCAATCCGGTGCCGATGATCCCCAGCGCGAACAGCGCGAACGCGAGGTCGCCGGCAATCGGGCGGAGGGCCGATGCCGCCTGCGCGGCGGATTCGATGTCGCGGATGCCGTGGGCATGAAGCGTCGCGGCCGTGGCGACGATCACGAACAGCGCGGTCAGGTGGGAAAATCCCATCCCCACCATCGTGTCGATCCGGATGCGGGCCAGCTCGGGACCAGCCTTGCGCGGCGCGACGCACAGCGGCTTGGTGTGGCGGCGGTGCTGCTCCTCGACCTCCTGCCCGGCCTGCCAGAAGAAAAGGTAGGGGCTGATGGTCGTGCCGAAAACGGCGACTAGCGCCATCGCGTGCTCGCGGTCGAAGGTGAAGCTGGGGACGAGCACGCCGCGCAGCGCTTCGCCGACCGGGACGTCGGCGACGAACACCACCGCGACGTAGGCGAACAGCGACAGGGTCGTCCATTTGAGGATGCTGGCGTAGCGTCCGTAGCTCAGCCAGACCTCGAGGACGACGCTGACGAGGCCGAAGCCGAAGACATAGGCAAGGGTCGGGCCCGGAAGCAGCAGGGCCAGCGCCGCGGCCATCGCGCCGAGGTCTGCACCAAGGTTGATGACGTTCGCGGTGACCAGAAGCACCACGACTGCGCGCAGCAACCACGGGCTGTAGTGACGGCGCAGGTTGGCCGCGATCCCGCGACCCGTCGTCGCCCCGATGCGTGCGCAGATCATCTGGATCGCGAACAGCAGCGGAAAGCCGAACAGCATGGTCCATGCAAGGCTGTATCCGAACTGCGCCCCGACCTGGCTGTAGGTGCCGATGCCGCTGGGATCGTCATCGGCCGCCCCGGTGACGAGACCGGGGCCGAGCACCGTGAGGACCGAACGCTTTTCGGGGTCAGGTTCGCGATCGGGCTCCGCCATGATCGTCCGGCTGTCGCAGGTTCGCGGGGCTCTGGCAATCGGCGTGCGCCGTTGACGGAGCGATCAGGGCGGCTAAAGCGGGAGCATGATCGATCCCCGTACTTTCCGCGATGTGCTCGGAACCTACCCCACGGGCGTCTGCGTGATCACCTCGGTCGACGGCGAGGGGTCACGGACGGGACTGGTGGTCGGCTCGTTCAGTTCGATCTCGCTTGATCCCCCGCTGGTCGGCTTCTTTCCCGACAAGCGTTCGTCGAGCTGGCCGCGGATCGCCGCGACCGGCCGGTTTTGCGTGAACGTGCTGGGGTCAGGGCAACTCGACCTGTGCCGGCGATTCGCGGCGAAAGCCGAAGACAAGTTCGCCGAGCTCGCACACGGCCATTCGCCGGCGGGATTGCCCCTGCTCGACGAAGCGCTGGCATGGATCGACTGCACGATCGAACGGATCGTCGATATCGGCGATCACCTGCTCGTCGTCGGCGCGGTCGAGGCTCTGGACAAGCGCGACGAAGGCACCCCGCTGATGTTCTTCCGCGGCGCCTACCACGATCTCACCGGTCTCTCGACCAACTGAGATCCTGCAAGCACGTGCGATTTTTCGCGGGATTTTGACAACCGTCAAAGCCGCCCGGCAAGCATGCTGTCATACCAGCCCCAGCAGGACGGCAGGAAGCGCCGGTCCGGCCACCGCCCACCCGGTGCCGGCCAGCGCAACCAGGCTTCGCAAACGCCGCTTCACCGCCGTCCTGCGCCAATTCTCCCCAACTTGGGGCGGCCCGCATCGTCGTGCCGCCCTTTTTTTTGAGACGGCAATCGATCCCAGCCGATTGTGACGTGGCCCGTGCGGTGATACGGGGCAGTATATGTCGTCCTGCGATACTTGCGTCGTGCGCAACCGTGCGATCTGCTCGGCCCTCGAACAGGGCGAGATCAACGCGCTCAATTCGCTCGGGCGGCGGCGGACGATTTCGGCTGGTGAGCCGCTGATCTGGGAAGACGACGATTCACTGCTGGTCGCCAATGTGATCGAGGGCGTGCTCAAGCTCGTCACCTCGACCGAGGACGGACGCGAGCAGATCGTCGGTGTCGCCTATCCTTCCGATTTCATCGGGCGTCCCTTCGGCCAGACCACCCGCGCCAGTGTCGTCGCGCTGACCGATGCGCGGGTCTGCGTCTTCGCCCGCGGCGACTTCGACCGGTTCGCGCGCGAACATCCGGCGCTGGAGCACAAGCTCCTCGAACGGACGCTGACCGAACTCGACCGCACGCGCGGCTGGATGATGCTTCTGGGCCGCAAGAATGCGAGCGAGAAGATTGCCACGTTCCTGCTCGAAATGGGCGAGCGGCTGTCGGAAACCGGCTGTGCGCCGCAGCTGATGCCGGCGTCCCGGATCACCCTGCCGTTTTCACGCCAGCAGATCGCCGATGTCCTCGGCCTGACGATCGAGACGGTCAGCCGCCAGTTCACCCGGCTCAAGAACGAAGGCGTGATCGACTTGCCCTCGCGGCGCGACGTGGTGATCCTCAACCGGGCCGCGCTGGAAGCCCAAGCGGGCTAGGCAGCAAGTCCTGACAGCTCGGCATTGCGACGCCGCAGGCCGAAGCAATCCATCGCCGACTGTTCGGCTCCTGGGTGGCTTCGTCGCTGTGTTCCTCGCCATGACGATCGACGTTTGGGCGCAGTCCTCTTATCGCAGAAACGCCTCCCCCTGCCGGAGCAAGGGGAGGCGCGTGGAACGGCGCTGGTGCGGCGGGCGATCCCAGGAGCCCGCCGCAGGGCCGCCCCGCTCCCGCCCGCGCCCGGGCAGGGAGTATGGGACAGGGCTCAGAAGCGGTAGCTGAGGCCCGCGCTGACCACCCACGGATCGAGCGAGTGCTTGGTCGTCAGCACTTCGGTGCCGGCGGCGTTGCGGACGTGAAGCTTGGTGTCCATGAAGTACTTCTTGGCGTCGAGGCTGACGCCGAGCCCGTTGGCGTTGACCGGAATGTCGATCCCCGCCTGCAGCGCGAAGCCGAGCTTGTTGTCGAGATTGAGGTCGGTCCCGCCGAGCGCGCGGGTGGTCGAGCCGGGCTTTTCGTTGATGTAGAAGAACACCGACGGACCGGCCCCGACATAGGGCTTGATCCCGCCTTCCAGGGGCAGGTGGAACTTGACCGTAGCGGTGGCCGGCAAGACCAGCACGTGATCGACGATCCGGGTCCCGGCGATTGCGCCGTCGCCGTTGATGTGGTGCTGCGTCAGGCAGCAGATCGTCTCGACCGAGACGTTGGGCGAGAAGAAGTATTCGATGGCGACGGTCGGCACGACGTTGTCGTTGGCCTTGGTCTGCGATCCTGCGGGGAGACCGATCAGGTCCTTCTCGACGTCGACGATCTTGCCGTCGGGCAGCACGCCGGTGCCGAGCAGCTTGACCTGTAACTTGCCCTCGGCGCTGCCGGCCATGGCCGGGGCGGGGGCGAGCATCGCGGCGGCAAAGGCGGTGGCCAGCGCGACGGTTGCGAACTTGTTCATCTGTCCAATCCTGCACCCCGGCGGCCTGCCCCTCGCAGGCCTGGGTTCGACCGGTGGTGTCGGCCAGCCTGATGCATCGGTCGGCTTCCAGTTACTTTGACCGAGCGCAAAAAATTGCGCGCCGCCGACTTTTTCAAAAAGATCCGCGCAATTTGACTTCGATCAATGTTGTGGACCGGGGCCGGGTCCACGCGGCTTCCTGACATCTCCGATGGAAGGGAAGGCTCCATGGAATCGGTACTCACGCGCTCGGGCATCTGGCTCGGGGCGCTGCTTCTGGCCGTCGTCGCCTCTGCCCTGGCAGTGGACCACGGCTTCGCCATCCACATGGCGATCTTCGCGCTCGCCGCCCTGATCGGGCTCGCGGCCTCGCTCTCGACCGCCGATTACGGCGCGATCCTGCGCGGCGCCGTCAGGATGCCCGACCAGGGCAAGTACGACGACGATCCGGTCCGCTGGGGCGTCATCGCCACGGTGTTCTGGGGCATGGCGGGCTTCCTCGCCGGCCTCTACATCGCGCTCGAGCTGGCATTCCCGGCGCTGAACCTCGGCTTCGAGTTCATCAACTTCGGGCGCCTCCGGCCGCTGCACACCAGCGCGGTCATCTTCGCTTTCGGAGGCAATGCGCTGATTGCGACCTCGTTCTACGTGGTCCAGCGCACTTGCCGGGCGAGGCTGGCCTTCCCCGGCCTCGCCCGTTTCGTTTTCTGGGGCTACCAGCTGTTCATCGTGCTGGCGGCGACCGGCTACTTGCTGGGCATCACCCAAGGCAAGGAATACGCCGAGCCCGAATGGTACGTCGACCTGTGGCTGACGATCGTGTGGGTCGCTTACCTCGCGGTGTTCGTCGGCACGCTGGTCAAGCGGACCGAGCCGCACATCTATGTCGCCAACTGGTTCTACCTCAGCTTCATCCTCACCGTGGCGATGCTCCACATCGTCAACAACCTGAACGTGCCGGTGAGCTGGTTCGGGTCGAAGTCCTATCCGGTCTTCGCGGGTGTGCAGGGCGCGCTGGTGCAGTGGTGGTACGGCCACAACGCGGTCGGCTTCTTCCTCACCGCCGGCTTCCTGGCGATGATGTACTACTTCGTCCCCAAGCAGGCCGAACGCCCGATCTACAGCTACCGCCTGTCGATCATCCACTTCTGGGCGCTGATCTTCCTCTACATCTGGGCGGGTCCGCACCACCTCCACTACACCGCGCTGCCCGACTGGGCGCAGACGCTGGGCATGGTCTTCTCGGTCATGCTGTGGATGCCGAGCTGGGGCGGGATGATCAACGGCCTGATGACGCTGAATGGCGCATGGGACAAGATCCGCACCGACCCGATCATCCGCATGTTCGTGATGAGCCTGGCGTTCTACGGCATGAGCACCTTCGAAGGGCCGATGATGTCGGTCAAGACGGTCAACTCGCTGTCGCACTACACCGACTGGACCATCGGCCACGTCCACTCCGGCGCGCTCGGCTGGAACGGCATGGTCACCTTCGGGTGCCTCTACTACCTCGCCCCGCGCCTGTGGAACCGCGAGCGGATGCACAGCCTGCGGATGATCAACTGGCACTTCTGGCTCGCGACCGTGGGGATTGTCTTCTACGCCGCGTCGATGTGGGTGGCGGGGATCACCCAGGGCCTGATGTGGCGCGAATACGGCGCCGACGGCTATCTCGTGAATTCCTTCGCCGACACGGTGAAGGCGCTCCACCCGATGTTCATCCTGCGCGCCGCCGGCGGGCTGATGTACCTCGCCGGGGCCGCGATCATGGCCTGGAACATCGCGAAGACGATCGCCGGCAGCCCGCTGCGCGAGGAAGCGCCGATGACCGAGACGCCGCACGATCCTGCCAGGGACGTGCCGCTCCCCGGCCACGCCGCCCACGCCTGATCCCCCGGCAGAAGGAGACAACGACATGGCTTTCGCCATCATGGAGCGCCACAAGACGCTCGAACGCAACGTCACCCTGCTTGGCGTGTTCGCCTTCCTTGCGGTGACAATCGGCGGGATCGTGGAAATCGCCCCGCTGTTCTGGATCGACAACACGATCGAGAAGGTGAAGGGGGTGCGCCCCTACACACCGCTCGAACAGGCCGGCCGCGACATCTACGTCCGCGAAGGGTGCTACACCTGCCACAGCCAGATGATCCGTCCGTTCCGCGACGAGGTCGAGCGCTATGGCCACTACAGCCTCGCCGCGGAATCGATGTACGATCACCCGTTCCAGTGGGGCTCCAAGCGCACTGGGCCGGACCTCGCCCGCGTCGGCGGCCGCTATTCCGACGAATGGCATGTCCAGCATCTCAAGGACCCGCGCAGCGTGGTCCCGGAATCGATCATGCCGACCTACCAGTTCCTCGCCGAGCGGGACCTGGATGCGGGCGACATGGGCGCTTCGCTGAGCACGCTCGCCACGGTTGGCGTGCCTTACACCAAGGATGAGATCGCCAATGCCGACGCCGACCTGATGGCCCAGGCCGATCCCGGCGCCGACAGCGCCGGCTTGCTCAAGCGTTATCCCAAGGCGCAGGTCCGCGATTACGATGGCGATGCGGGCCGGGTGACCGAAATGGACGCGCTCGTCGCCTATCTCCAGGTGCTCGGCACGATGGTCGATACCCAGAGCGCCGCCGCGCAGGAAGACCTCGCCAGGGAGAAGGGCCGATGACCGGGCCGACGACCTACGACCTGCTGCGGCACCTCGCCGACAGCTGGGGGCTGGTGGTAATGACGGGGGTGTTCACCCTCCTGTGCCTCTGGCCGTTCCGCCCCGGCGCGAAGGACACGAACCGCGCCGCCGCGACCATGATCTTCGAGAAGGACAACGACGATGTCCAGTAATTCCGGGGCGAACAAGCGCGTCGATGAACCCACGGGGACCGAGACCGTCGGCCACGAATGGGACGGGATCGAGGAACTTAACACCCCGCTGCCGCGCTGGTGGCTGCTGACCTTCTACGCGACGATCCTGTTCAGCATCGTTTACGTGGTGGTCTATCCGGCGATCCCGCTGCTCGATCGCGGGACGCAGGGCCTGTGGGGCTGGTCGAGCCGCGGCGATCTCGCCAAGGAAACCGGCGATGCGGAAAAACTCCGCGCACCGCTCTACGCGGCGCTGGCCAGGACGCCGATCGAGAACTTCCAGGCCGATCCCAAGCTGTACCGCGCGGCGATCGATGGAGGGCGGGCGGCGTTCAAGGTCAACTGCGTAACCTGCCACGGCGCGGGCGCGGCCGGCATTGTCGGCAAGTATCCGAACCTCGCCGACAACGACTGGCTGTGGGGCGGCGATCTGGCGGCGATCCAGCAGACGATCACCCACGGCATCCGCCAGCCCGGTGACGAGCTGACCCGCACCAGCCTGATGCCCTCGTTCGGCCGCGACGGGATCCTTACCCCGGCGCAGGTCGGCGACGTCGCCAGCTACTTGCGTGTCCTCTCGAAGCAGGACGGGCCGAGCGCCGCCGCGACCCGCGGGACGCAGATCTTCGCCGACAACTGCGCGGTCTGCCACGGCGCCGCGGGCGAGGGTGGCCGCAATGTCGGCGCGCCCAGGCTCGACGACGCGATCTGGCTCTACGGCGGCAAGAAGGACGAGATCGCCCAGTCCGTCACCACCGCCCATGCCGGGGTCATGCCCGCTTGGAACGGCAAACTCGACGCCGTGACGATCAAGATGCTCGCTGCCTACGTCCACTCGCTGGGCGGCGGCGAGGCCAACCCGGCTCCCGCGGCAGACGCCGCCGCGGCAGCCACTCCTGCGGCGCCTGCCGCCAACTAGGACACGTCCCATGACCGCGCACGATCCCAAGGTCGCGGAGAGGAACAACGAAAACGAAGGCCACTCCAGGCACTTCGAGGAAATCGGGTACTACGAGAAGCGGAAAGGGGTGTTCCCCCGGAAGGTCGACGGACGCTTCCGCCGCTTCAAGTGGGCCTGGATGGCGCTGACCCTTGCCATCTATTACGCGACCCCGTGGATCCGCTGGGACCGCGGGCCCTATGCCCCGAACCAGGCGGTGCTGGTCGATCTCGCCCACCGCCGGTTCTACATGTTCGACATCGAGATCTGGCCGCACGAGTTCTATTTCGTCGCCGGCCTGCTGATCATGGCGGGCGTCGGCCTGTTCCTGATCACCAGCGCGGTCGGCCGGGCGTGGTGCGGCTATTCCTGCCCGCAGACTGTGTGGACGGACCTGTTCCAGCACGTCGACCGTCTGATCGACGGTGACCGCAACGCCCAGATCCGCCTCCAGAACGCAGCCTGGGGACCGGCCAAGATCGCCCGGCGGGCGTTCAAGTGGTCGATCTACCTCGCGATCTCGTTCTGGACCGGCGGCGCGTGGATCATGTACTTCGCCGACGCCCCGACCCTGACCCGGGAATTCTGGACGGGCGAGGCCGCCGGGGTCGCCTATGCCACCGTCGCGGTGCTGACCGGCACGACTTTCTGGCTCGGCGGGTTCATGCGCGAGCAGGTCTGCATCTACATGTGCCCGTGGCCGCGCATTCAGACCGCGATGCTCGACGAGAAGTCGCTCACCGTCACCTACAAGGAATGGCGCGGGGAGCCGCGCGGTTCGGTCAAAGCGGCCGAAAAGGCCAAGGCCGCGGGCCAGCCGCTCGGCGACTGCATCGATTGCCTGCAGTGCGTCGCGGTCTGCCCGACCGGCATCGACATCCGCGAGGGGCCGCAGATCGGCTGCATCACCTGCGCGCTGTGCATCGATGCCTGCGACAAGGCGATGGCCGACGTCGGCCGCCCGCGCGGGCTGATCGACTACGTCACGCTGGAGGACGCGGCGATCGAGAAGGCCGGGGGCACTGCCAGGCCGGTACTGAAGACCATCTTCCGTCCGCGCACCCTGATCTACTTCGGGGTCTGGGCGGCGATCGGCGTGGCGCTGCTGTTCGCGCTCGGCACCCGCACCCGCATGGACCTGTCGGTCGCGCGCGACCGCAACCCCGAATACGTGCTGCTCTCCGACGGCTCGGTCCGCAACGGCTACACCCTCAAGCTCCGCAACATGGAAGCGCGCCCGCGCGAGATGGAGCTGGCGCTCGAAGGGCTGCCGAATGCGGCGCTCTTTACCGACGAAATGGAGGCCAAGGACGCGGTGCGGACGATGCGGGTCACCGTCCCGGCCGACACGACCCTGCCCCTGCGCGTCTATGTCGTCGCCGGACCGGGCGCGAAGGAAGCCGAGTTCGCGATGACACTCAAGGCCACTGATGCCGAAGGCGGCGCCGACCGGGGCGAGACCAAGTTCGAAACCGCCGAGGGAGACGAGTGATGGCGAGCAAGACGGTCCGTCCGTTCACCGGGCGACATGCCACCGCGATCATCGTGTCGTTCTTCGCGGTGGTCATCGCGGTCAACGTCCTGATGGCGCGCCTCGCGGTCTCGACGTTCGGCGGGATCGTGGTCGAAAACTCCTACGTCGCCAGCCAGCACTACAACACCTGGCTCGACGAGGCTGCGAAGGAGAAGGCGCTCGGCTGGCAGGCCGGGATCGACCGAGAGGGCGGCGATGCAGTGGTCACCCTCGCCGATGCCGCCAACCGGCCGATCACCGGTGCGAACGTCTCGATCGACGCAGTCCACCCGCTCGGCCGTGTGCCCGACCATGGCCTGGCAGTGCGCGAGATCGCGCCCGGCCGCTATGCCGCGCCGCTCGTCGCAGGGCGCTGGCGGCTGCGGATCGCGGTGCGCGCGGAGGGGCACACCTGGCGCACCGTGGGCGACCTCCAGTGAGCGCGCCGGTCCGCATCGACGCCGAGCTCCACCATGCGCTGCTGGCCGTGCCGGGGATGCACTGTGCCGGCTGCATGGCCAAGGTCGAACGCGGGCTCGGCGCAGTGCCGGGCGTCGCCTCGGCCCGCTCCAACCTGACCGCGCGTACGGTCGAGGTGATCCACGACGGCTCGCTCGCCATGCCCGATCTCGTCGCGGCGCTGGCCGGCGCCGGGTTCGAAGCGCAGCCGCGCGAGATCGTCAGCGAACAGCCCTCTGCGGTGAAGCCGCTGCTCGCGCCGCTGGCGGTCGCGGCCTTCGCCTGCATGAACGTGATGCTGCTCTCGGTCAGCGTCTGGTCGGGTGCGGACGGGACGACGCGCGACCTGTTCCACTGGCTCTCGGCGCTCATCGGGATCCCGGCGATCCTTTATGCCGGCAAGCCGTTCTTCACCTCGGCGTGGAGCGCGCTCAGGCGCGGGCGGACCAACATGGACGTGCCGATCTCGATCGGCGTCACGCTGGCGACCGCGCTGTCGTTCTATGAAACCCTGACCCACGGCGAGGAAGCGTGGTTCGACGGCACCCTGATGCTGCTGCTGTTCCTCCTCGCGGGCCGCGTGCTCGACGCGATGATGCGCGACCGCGCGCGGGCCGGGGTTGATGCACTGCTGCGCCAGGCGGCGACCGGCGCGATGGTGGTCGAGGACGGCGAGACCCGCTGGACCGAAGCGCGCGCACTGCTGCCCGGCATGGTCATGCGCATCGCGACGGGCGAGCGGCTCGCCGCCGACGGGGTGGTGGTCAAGGGCCAGAGCCGCTTCGACAATTCGCTCCTGACCGGCGAGAGCGAGCCGGTTGCGGGCGGGGAGGGGACGCCGGTCCTCGCCGGAACGCTCAACGTGTCCGCGCCGGTCGACGTCCGCGTAACAGCGACCGGGCAGGACACCGCGCTCGCCGAGATCGCCCGGCTGATGGAGGCGGCGGGACAGTCGCGCTCGGCCTATGTCCGCATCGCCGACCGTGCCTCGCGGCTTTATGCGCCGGCGGTGCATACCCTCGCGGCGCTGAGCTTTGCCGGGTGGATGATCGCGGGCGCGGGCGTGTACAAGGCGCTGGTCATCGCCATCGCGGTGCTGATCATCACCTGCCCCTGCGCGCTCGGCCTGGCCGTGCCGGTGGCGCAGGTGGTGGCTGCGGGGGCGCTGATGAAGCGCGGGATCCTCGTCAAGGACGGCTCGGCGCTCGAACGGCTTGCCGGCATCGACCGCGCGCTGCTCGACAAGACCGGCACGCTCACCCTCGGCCGCCCGACGCCCGACGAGGCCGCGCTGGACGGCCTCGCCCGCGACGAGGCGGAGATCGCACTGGCGCTTGCCAGCCACAGCCGCCACCCGATCTCGCTCGGCCTCGCCCGTGCGCTATCGGCTCGCGGGGTGCGCGCCGCCGCGCTCGACAGCGTGGAAGAGCGCATCGGCTGGGGGCTCGTCGGCGAATGGCATGGACTGCCTGTGTCGCTCGGCCGACCCAAGTATTCGACCGGAACCGCGGTGGCGCTGACCGTGCCGGGCCGGCCGATCCGCCTGATCGGATTCGCCGACCGCCTCCGCCCTCAGGCGCGCGAGGCGATCGACCAGTTGAAGGGTCTCCAGATCGGCTGCTCGATCCTCTCCGGCGACACCGTCACCTCGGTCGGCGTGATCGCCCGCGAGACCGGGCTGACCGCGCAGGCCGGTGCGACTCCGTCGGACAAGCAGGAATCGATCAACCGCCTGCGCCGGGTCGGCTGGCGGGTCATGATGGTCGGTGACGGGCTCAACGACGGACCCGCGCTCGCCGCCGCCGACGCCTCGATGGCCCCCGGCAGCGCGAGCGACGTCGGCCGGCAGGCGGCGGACCTCGTGTTCACGGGAGAATCGCTGATCGCCCTGCCGGTGGCGGTGCGCGCGGCGCGGCGGACGATGAACGTCGTGCGCCAGAACTTCGCACTCGCCATCGGTTACAACCTGCTGGCGGTGCCCCTGGCCATCGCCGGGATGGTCACCCCCCTGATTGCCGCCGCCGCCATGTCGACCAGCTCGCTGATCGTCATCGCCAACTCCTTGCGCCTCGCGAGGGCCGCGAAATGAGAACCCTGAATTTCGCGCGTCATTGCGAGGCTGCAGGCCGAAGCAATCAAGAGCCATCCGCTTCAGCCGCTGGATTGCCGCGGGGCTTCGCCCCTCGCAATGACGGCCAGGGGGAAGGGCCGGGCCGATGACCAGCATCGCCTTCCTCATCCCGATCGCGCTCGGCATGGGCCTGCTCGGCCTCGCGGCGTTCTTCTGGGCGCTGCGCAAGGGCCAGTTCGCCGATCTCGACGGTGCCGCCGCGCGCATCCTGATCGACGACGAGGAGCCGGAGCAGTGATCGGCGCGCGGGCCTTATTCGCTGCGCTGGCGCTGGTGCAGCTGGCCGCGCCAGTCCCTGTGGCCGCTTCGAGGGTGGTCATGGTCCCCGGATGCGGTTCCGGGAGGCAATCGATCCCGCTCGATATCCCCATGCGTGACAAGGATAATTCGCCTTGCTGCGGGAAATTGTGCCACGTCAATGATCGCAAGCGGAACTCCGGCCAGTGCTGCGGACCGGAGGATGACCGCGATGACCCCTGAACGTTTCGGCGGCTGGAATTACTGGCCCGACCTGCTCGCCACGCCGGTCCCGCGCTATACCAGCTATCCCACCGCGGCCGAGTTCGAGGATGGTGCGCTTGCCGACCGGCAGGCCTCGGCGCTGCGCGAATTGCGCGGCACGGCCTCGCTCTACCTGCACATCCCGTTCTGTGAGAAGATCTGCTGGTACTGCGGCTGCAACACCGGCGCGGCCAACCGCACGCACCGCCTTGCCGCCTATCTCGACGCGCTGCACAGCGAGATCGAGCTGGTCAGCCGCGAGCTCGACCCTTCGGTCCGCGTGACCCGCATCGCGTTCGGTGGCGGCAGCCCCAACGCGATCCAGCCGACCGACTTCGTCCGGCTGGTCGACGCGCTGACCCTGCATTTCCGGCTCGAGCAGCCGGTGGTTTCGATCGAGCTCGACCCGCGCTCGCTTACCGCGCCGTGGTTTACGGTGATCCGCGGCATTGGCATCATCAAGGCGAGCCTCGGCGTGCAGACGCTCGACCCGGCGGTGCAGGCGGCGATCGGGCGGGTCCAGCCGCTTGGCCTCATCGAAAGCGCGGTGGCGGGGCTGCGCAAGGCCGGCGTCAACTCGGTCAACTTCGACCTGATGTACGGCCTCCCTGGCCAGAACGACGCGGTGCTGGCGGAAACGCTGGAGCGGGCGGTGGAGATGGCACCCGACCGGATTGCCCTGTTCGGCTATGCCCACGTCCCCCACATGATCCCGCGCCAGCAGAAGATCGACGCCAGCCACCTGCCCGACCAGCGGGACCGGTTCCGCATGGCGGCGCAAGGGCAGGCGTTCCTGACCGGGAAGGGCTATGAAAGCGTCGGCTTCGATCACTTCGCGCTCCCCGGCGACGATCTTGCCCGCGTCACCCGCGAGGGGCGGCTGCGGCGCAACTTCCAGGGCTTCACCGACGATCAGAGCCCGGCGCTGATCGGCCTCGGCGCGTCGTCGATCAGCGAGTTTCCCGGGGTCTACATCCAGAACGAGAAGAACGCCGGGCGCTACCGGATGCTTGTCGCCAGCGGCAGGATGCCGGGGCGCCGCGGCGTGGAGCGCACCGCCGAGGACCGCCGCCGCGGCGCGGTGATCGAGGCCTTGCTGTGCCGGGGCACGGTGCGCCTCGACGACGACCTGATCGCGCTCGCCCGCCCGCGCCTCGCCCCGTTCGTGGAGCGCGGGCTGGTCGCGGTGGACGGGGCCTCGCTGTCGCTGCTGCCGGGATCGGAGCCCTATCACCGCACCGTGGCGGCGATTTTCGACACCTATCGATCGGGCGAGAAGAGGTTCAGCTCGGCGGTCTGAAGCCCGACGAATAGCTATTCCCCGTGCCCGCTTCGCAGGTGCAATATCAGCTGAACCGCGTTACCCTCGCCGCCACGCAGCGCCCGGGGGAGACGACTCATGAAGCCCATCGAACAGATCATGCGCACCGCGCCCGTCATCCCGGTGCTGGTGATCGAGGACGCGGCCCACGCCGTGCCGATCGCGCGGGCGCTGGTGAAGGGCGGCCTGCGGGTTCTCGAAGTCACCCTGCGCACCCCCGCCGCGCTCGACGTGATCCGCGCCATGAAGACCGTCGAGGGTGCAATCGTCGGAGCGGGCACCGTCACCAATCCTGACGAACTCGCCGCCGCGATCGACGCGGGGAGCGAGTTCATTGTCTCGCCCGGCCTGACCGAGCGGCTAGGCAAGGCCGCGATCGAGAGCGGCGTGCCGTTCCTCCCCGGCACCGCCAGCGCCGCCGACATCATGCGCGGGCTCGACCTGGGCTTGTCGCACTTCAAGTTCTTCCCGGCCTCGACCTCGGGCGGGTTGCCGGCCCTGAAGGCGCTCGCCGCGCCGTTCTACCAGTGCCGCTTCTGCCCGACCGGCGGAATCAGCCTCGCCACTGCGCCCGAATGGCTGGGCTTCGATCCGGTGCTCTGCGTCGGCGGCAGCTGGGTTGTCCCCAAGGGCGCTCCCGATGAGCCGGCGATCGAATCGGCGGCTCGCGAAGCCGCGGGGCTCGCCCGGTGAAGTCGGTCGCGGACCTTCGCGCGCGGCTGCAGAAGCTTCACGCCCGCACCGCCGAAACCCCGCTGTTCAACCCGGTCTTCCAGCTCAGCCACGACCTCTCGCGCGAGATCGAGCGCGGCTCGCTCGATCTCGACGCGGTCGAGGCGCTGGTTGCGGATCTTGAATGCGGCTCGCTGCGAAGCCGCGCGGCGCGCCTCCACCGCCTGCTCAGCCCGACCGACCCGGGCGAGAACCTCGGCCTCATCGACGGCCTGCTCGACGAGGAGGACGGCTTCACCCAGTTCCGCGCGCGGTGGGAGCGCCCGCTGATGCATGCGGTGTTCACCGCGCACCCCACCTTCCTGCTCAACGGCGCGCAGTCCGACCTCGTCGCGGCCGCCGCCGCGAGCGGCGACCCCGATGACGTCGCGGTCTGCGGCGCGGCTCCGGGGCACGGCAAGATCACGCTCGAATTCGAGCACGACGAAGTCTCGAACGCTATCACCCGCGCTGCCGCCGCGCGCGACCGGATCGTCGGCCGCCTGCTCGCCCACGCCCGCCAGCGCTGGCCGGGCCGGTGGCACGACTTTCGCCCGCTGCCGTTCCGCTTCGCCACCTGGGTCGGCTACGACATGGACGGGCGGACCGACATCGGCTGGACCACCAGCATCTCGTTCCGCTTGCGCGAAAAGGCGATGCGGCTGGGCCAGTACGCCGCCTCGCTCCGGCTGATCGACGCAGACCATGAACTCGTCGCGGTGCTGGAAGCCGCACAGGTCCATGCCGCGGAAATGGCCGCGCTGTTCGCCGCGCCGCTGGACCATCCCGAAGAGCTGGCCGCCGCGGCCAACTCCCTCACCGCCGATCACCCCGCCAAGCTGCTCAGCCTCGCACCGCTGGTCGCCCGGCTCGAAGACGAATCGCGCGGCGGCGACGGCGACCGCTGCATCGCGCTGGCGACGCTCGCCGCGGCCATGCGCGCGGACGGGCTGGGGCTCGGCTGGATCCACTTCCGGGTCAACGCCTCGCAGCTCCACAACGCGCTGCGCCGGCGGATCGACCCCGACGGGACGATGGATCTCGGCAGCAAGGGCGCGCTTTCCAAGCTGCGTGAGCTGCTCGCCGAGGTGAAGCCGCTCCGGGTCAACTTCGCCGCGCTGGCGATCGAGACCTCGACCGCGCTGCGCCAGTTCCTGGCGATGGCGCAGATCCTCCACCACGTCGACGGCGACGCCCCGATCCGGATGCTGATCGCCGAATGCGAGCAGCCGCAGACGGTGCTGGCCGCGCTCTATTTTGCCAAGCTGTTCGGGATCGAAGGCAAAGTCGACGTCTCGCCGCTGTTCGAGACAGAAACCGCGCTCGAGCATGGCGGGCGGTTCCTGCAGGCCCTGCTCGCCGAGCCGGCCTATCGTGACTACGCGCGGCTGCGCGGGCGGGTGGCGATCCAGACGGGCTTTTCCGACGCCGGTCGGTTCATCGGCCAGCTTCCCGCCGCGCTCGCGATCGAGCGGCTGCAGGGTCGGCTGGTCGATGCGATGAAGGCGAACGGCCTGACCGATGTCGCCGCGCTGGTGTTCGATACGCATGGCGAGTCGATGGGCCGCGGTGCGCACCCCGCCGGGTTCGCCGACCGCCTGACCTGGCCGCTCAGCCAGTGGGCCCGCGCCCGCTTTGCTGCGGCGGGCATCGCGCTGGAACCCGAAGCGAGCTTCCAGGGCGGCGACGGCTACCTGTTCTTCCGCAACGAGGCGCTGGCGCTTGCGACGCTGACCCGCATCGCCGAAGCGGAGATGGCGTTCGCAGGGCAGGGCGCATCCGACCCGTTCTATGACCGCACTGACCTCAGCCTCGATTTCTACCGCTCGATCCGTCGGGTCCAGCGCGAATTCCTCGAAAGCCAGACCTACAGCCGCGCGGTGACCGCGTTCGGGCTCGGCATGCTGACCCAGACCGGCAGCCGCGTCTCGCGCCGCCAGTCGGACCTCGGCGCCGACCGGACGATGAGCCTGCGTGCAATCCGCGCGATCCCGCACAACGCGATCCTCCAGCAGCTCGGCTATCCGGTCAACGTGATCGCCGGGGCCGGGACGGCGGCGGGCGAGGAGACCGAGGCGATCGCCGACCTGCTCGCCGCCTCGCCGCGCGGCGGCCAGCTGGTGCGGCTGCTGCGCGCCGCCAACGGCCTGGCCTCGATCAAGAACGTCGCCGCCTATGGCGAACTGTTCAACTCCGCCTACTGGGCCAGCCGGCCCTATCGCGGGACCGAGGCGAGCCTCGAGACCGGTTGCCTCGGGCTTGCCGAATACCTGACCAAGGACGACCGCACCGGCGTGTTCCGACGGCTCGCCTCGCGCCTCCGGGTCGACTGGATGAAGCTCCACCGCGTGCTGGCGCGGGTGCCCGGTGCTGGCCGCGACGCCGCGCTGGACGACGAACGCCGCCAGATCGGCCTGCTCCAGGCCCTGCGGCTGGCGCTGCTGATGCACATGTTCCTGCGCGCGGTGCAGGTCCCGCCGTTCGCGCGCTCGAACGACGTCAGCCGCGACGACGTGCTGGAGATGGTCCTGTCGCTCAGGGTCGACGATGCGCTCGAGCAGCTCCGCCGCGCCTATCCCGTGGTCGAACCCGAAATCGGCGACTTCGCGGTGTCGGAGCCGACCGATTACCCCGACGAAAACGGCGAGGACTATGGCGCGATCCGCGCCCGGTTCATCGACCCGATCGAACGGGCCCACGCGCTCAACCTGCGCATCGCCGTGGCCATCGCCAACCACTTCGGCGCGCATGGGTAGTTAACGCCCGCCCCGTAATCGGGCGGACTTGCCAGGAGGCCGGAATCAAAACCGGCCCGTGCCAGGGAGAGTCCCGCGAAAGGCTCCTGCCGCCGTCCGGCGGCGCTGCGCCTTGGGGGGACGAATGGAAAACTACGATTTCCTGGTGATCGGCAGCGGCCCGGCCGGGCGGCGCGCGGCGGTGCAGGCGGCCAAGCTCGGTCATTCGGTGCTGGTCGTCGAAGGCCGCCGCAGAGTCGGCGGGGTCTCGGTCCACACCGGCACCATTCCGTCGAAGACCCTGCGCGAGACCGCGCTGAACCTGTCCGGATGGCGGGAGCGGGGGTTCTACGGCAACTCCTACCGGGTCAAGAAGGAGATCTGCGGCGACGACCTCGGCAACCGGCTGGGCAAGACGCTGGAACACGAGGTCGCGGTGCTCGAACACCAGTTCCAGCGCAACATGATCCGCACCGTGAGCGGCACGGCGCGCTTCACCGGTCCGCACGAGGTCGCCATCGCCGGGGCCGACGGCAGCGAACTGGCGGTGCGCGGCGAGCGGGTGCTGGTCGCGGTCGGTACCCAGCCCTTCCGGCCCGACACCATTCCGTTCGACGGCGAGCGCGTGCTCGACAGCGACGATTTCATCGAGACCCCGCGCGTTCCCCGCAGCCTGACCGTGGTCGGCGCCGGCGTCATCGGCATCGAATATGCGACGATCTTCTCGGCGATGGACGTCCCGGTGACGCTGATCGAAAGCCGCAACACGATCCTCGATTTCATCGACCGCGAGATCATCGATGAGTTCATCCACGAACTGCGCGACCGGGGGATGATCGTCCGGCTCGGCGCGGAGGTGGAGAAGGTCGAGCGCAGCGGCAACTGGATAACCACCACGCTCGCCGACGGGCGGCAGGTGCGCACCGAGGCGCTGCTCTATGCCGCCGGTCGCAAGGGCGCGACCGACCAGCTGGGGCTGGAGGCCTGCGGGCTGGCGGTCGACAATCGCGGGCGGCTCCAGGTCGATCCGCAGACGTTCCAGACCGCGGTGCCGCACATATATGCCGCGGGCGACGTGATCGGCTTCCCCAGCCTCGCCTCGACCTCGATGGAGCAGGGCCGGATCGCCGCTTGCCACGCCTTCGGCCTGCCGCTGCCGCCCGCGCCGCAGTTCTTCCCCTATGGCATCTACGCGGTGCCGGAGATCTCGACCGTCGGGCTCAACGAGGAAGAAGTGAAGGCGAGGCGGATCCCCTACGAGGTCGGCATCGCCCGCTTCCGCGAAACCTCGCGCGGGCACATCATGGGGCTCAATTCTGGGATGATGAAAATGCTGTTCTCGCTGAAGACGCGGCGGCTGCTCGGCGTCCACATCGCCGGCGAGGGCGCGACCGAGCTTATCCACATCGGGCAGGCGGTGCTGAACCTCAAGGGGACGCTCGATTACTTCATCGAGAACACGTTCAATTACCCGACGCTGGCCGAAGCCTACAAGATCGCGGCGCTGGATGCGTGGAACCGGATGCCGAGGTGACCTAGAGGTCATTGGCCGGAAAGTATCCGAGACCTGCCCTCATCCGAAGTCATGCTGAACTTGTTTCAGCATCCCCCTTCGGTTTGCCCATCTGCGAGGATTGGTTCACCACGGGCGACGCTTCGCCCCGGTACGCCGCTTCGGCACGGGGCGAGAGCGGACCCTGAAACGAGTTCAGGGTGACGATGCTCCTGTCCATTCAGTGGTGTCCTACACATACCCCCGGCCGACCTTCACCGGCCGCGCCGGTTCGCTGAACATCGCGCCGGCCGACAGCCGGCTGCCGCGCACAACCAGCAGGATGGTGTCGCCGGCCTCGATCTTGAGGTCTTCGCCGGGGTGCTCGATCGACTGGCCGCCCGCGCGATCGACCTGGACGACGAAGAACGCCCCGTTGGCCCGCCGCTCGGCCTCGCCGACCGTCTCGCCGGTCAGCGCGCCGTGTTCGACCGCGGTCACGACTTCCAGGTCTAAGCCGAATTCGTGGAGTCCCCGCTTCATGTCGGTCATCCGGGCCGAGCTGGTCATCACCGTGCTGGTGCGGGGATAGAGGATCAGCTCGACGATCCGTTCGGCGCCGATGTGGGTGGGGAGGACGACCTTGTCGGCCCCGGCGTGGAACAGCTTGCTCTCCGTGGTCGGCGCTTCGCCGCGGGCGATGATCTCGATGCTCGGCTGGAGGTTGCGGGCCGAGAGCGTGATGAAGACGTTCGCGGCGTCATCGGGCAGCACGGTCGCGAGAACCGCGGCGCGGTCGATCCCGACCTGCTTGAGCGTCTGCTCGTCGGTCGCGTCGGCAACCACGGCGAGGTGGCCGTGGCCGCGGGCTTCCTCGGCCTTGGCAGGGTCGCGCTCGACGATCACGAAGCCGCGGCGCGCGTCGTGGAGGGCCTTGGCCAGTTGCACCCCGATGCGGCCGTAGCCGCAGACGATGACGTGGCCGGAGAGTTTGTCGATTTCGGTCATGATGCGGTCGAGCCCCAGCAGGCGGCGGAACTGATAGAGGGTGAATACCTGCACCAGAGCGCCGGTGAGCACGATCATGCTAGTGCAGCCAAGCACGATCGTCGCGGTGGTGAGGATGCGCAAATAATTGGTGTCGATCGGGCGAACCTCGCCGTACCCGACCGAAAAGATCGTCAGCAGCACCATGTAGGCGGCATCACCCCAAGGCCAGCCGGCGCGGTGATAGCCGATGGTGGCGCCGACGAAGATCGCCGCGACGACCGCGAGCGTGCTGCCGAGCAGCCGCACCGGCGAGCCAAGCACCCGGTTCGCATCGCGCGAAAATGCTGACGGTCCCTCGTCCAAACCCAGCGATCCCGTGTCCAAGCCCGGGCGGAGCCTAGGCCGGGGCGGGCGGGCAAGTCCAGTGCGAGCGACTTGCAGGTAACATCGTCCCGGACCTGATCCGGGACCGCTGGCGGCCTTGCGCAAGATTGCCAGCGGTCCCGGGTCGAGCCCGGGACGACGCGGGATCAGACCGCTGCGAGCGCCTGTTCGAAATCGGCGATCAGGTCGTCGGCATCCTCGATGCCGATCGAGATGCGGACCAGGTTGTCGGTGATCCCCAGCCGCGCCTTGCGCTCGTCGGGCACGGACAGGTGCGTCATCGACGCCGGGTGGCTGGCCAGCGTCTCGGTCCCGCCGAGGCTCACCGCGAGCTTGGCGATGCGCAGTGCGTCGAGGAAGCGGAAGCTCTCCGCCTCGCCGCCCCTGATGAACAGCGAGAAGGTGCTGCCCGCACCGGTGCAATGGCGGTCGAAGATGTCCTGCTGGTGCGGATCGGCGATCACGCCAAGGTAGCCCAGCCCCTCGACCTTGGGGTGCTTCGCCAGCCACGCGCAGACCTTGGCCGCGTTCTCGCCCGAGCGGGTCATGCGCAGTTCCAGCGTCTCCAGGCTGCGCAGGAGCATCCACGACGTATTGGGGTCGAGGATAGTGCCCATCGTGTTGCGGAGCATGCGGATCGGGTCCATCCACCGCTTCGCGCCGGACAGGCCGCCTGCGACGAGGTCGGAATGGCCGCCGGCATACTTGGTCAGCGAATAGACCACGACGTCCGCGCCGTGATCCAGCGGGCGCTGCCACAGCGGTCCGAGGAAGGTGTTGTCGATGGCGATCGGCGGAGCGTCGGTGCCGAATGCAGCATCGCGCGCGGCGCTCACCGCCTCGATGTCGACCAGCGCGTTGGTCGGATTGGCCGGGCTTTCGAGGTAGATCATCGCCACCTTGCCGCCCTGGGTCTTTGCCATGTCGGCGGCGCGGGCGAGGACGGCGTCGAGTTCCTCGCGGGTCGCCCCGGCGGGAAAGTCGAGATAGGTCACCCCGAAACGCGACAGGGTCTTGGCGATGAACGTTTCCGTTGCGGCGTAGAGGGGCCCGGAATGGACGATCACGTCGTTCCGGTCGCACAGCGCCAGCAGCAGCGTGGCGATGGCCGACATGCCGGACGAGAACACCAGCGACTCTTCCGCCCCGTCCCACACCGCGAGCCGGTCTTCGAGGATTTCCTGGTTCGGGCCGTTGAAGCGCGAATAGACGAGGCCGTCGGTCCCGCCAGGGCGCTTGCCGGTGATGCCTTCGAAATGGCGCTTGCCCGCCGCCGCGCTTTCGAACGCGAAGGTGCTGGTCAGGAAGATCGGCGGCTTCAGCGCGCCTTCGGACAAGTGCGGGTCATAGCCGTGGCCCATCATCAGGGTGCTGGGCTTGATCTGGCGGCCATTGATGTCGGCCGGGCGGCGATTGCGGCGAGGGGTGTCGGTCATGGTTGCAGTTGTAACCAGTTTGCGCAGCGCTGGCGAGAGCGCCCGACGGTTCAAGCTGCGGGCGGTGGATAAGTTCCGCTCAGAGCCGCCCCAGCGCGACCACGCTCCACACCACGGCCACGATCAGCACTGCGCCCGCGACGTCGAGCAGGAACCCGGCTTTCAGCACTTTGGGCATCGCGATGTGGCCGGTGCCCCACGCGATGGCGTTCGGTCCGGTCCCGGCCGGCAGCATGAACCCCCAGCTCGCGGCGAACGCGGCGGGCAGCGCCAGCAGCAGCGGGTCTGCGCCGAGCGCCGCGCACAGGGCCGCGACCACCGGCATGATCCCGCTCGCAGCGGCGATGTTGCTGGCGAACTCGGTGACGAGGATGACGAACCCGACCAGCACCAGCGCAACGATCGGCAGCGGCACGTTGGCCAGCGGCAACATTTCCTGGCCCAGCCAGTTGGCAAGCCCGCTTTCGCTCATGCCCATGGCGAGCGACAGGCCGCCGCCGAACATCAGCACAACGTCCCACGGTGCGCGGTTGGCTTCCTTCCACACCAGCATCGGCCGCCCGGTGCCGTCGGGGATCAGGAACAGCGAGAGGCCGGCGATCGCCGCGATCGTCCCGTCGGTGAGCCCGCCCTTGGGAAACAGCGGCTCGGTCAGCGGCAGTGTCACCCAGGCGAGCACGGCAAAGACGAAGACCGGCACCAGCCGCCGCTCGGGCACCGTCCAGGCGACCGAGTGCTCGATCGCGCGGCGGGCGGCGGCGGGGTCGAAGCTGTCGTGGCGCAGGTCATGGACCTTGCCGACGATCCACGCGGTCAGCGGCACGCCGATCAGGACCAGCGGCAGGCCGAACATCGACCATTCGACGAAGCTGATCTTCACCCCCAGCGTGCGGTCGAGCAGGGCCACGGCGATGGCGTTGGTCGGGGTTCCGACGATCGTCCCGAAGCCGCCCAGCGTCGCGGCGAAGGCCACGCCCATCGGCAGCGCGCCGGCCATGCCCTTCGTCTCGCCCTCGGCCACCCCGCCCGAGGCGAGGATGGCCAGCGCCATCGGCATCATGATCAGCGCGGTCGAGGTGTTGGAGATCATCGTCGAAATCAGCGCGGTCGCGCCCATCACCGCCAGCAACAGCTTCCACGCGCTGCCTCCCGCGCGGCTGAGCATCGCCAGCGCCAGCCGCCGGTGCAGCCCGGTCCGCTCGATGGCGAGGGCAAGAAAAGCGCCGCCCACGAACAGGAACATCGTCGGTGAATAATACGCGCCGGCGGTCTTGTTGGCGTCGGCCACCCCGGTCAGCGGCAGGATGATGAACGGCAGCAGCGCGGTGGCCGACAGCGGCATTGCCTCGCTCATCCACCACACCGCCATCCACCAGACGAGGCCCGCGGTGGTCCACGCCTGCGGCGGCATCCCGCCGGGCGCGGCGATCAGCAGGGTCAGGAGGAACCCGAGCGGTCCCGCCGCCAGCGCAATCCTGCGAACGTCCAACCCCGTGCCCCCCAGCAATACCGCACCGTGCCGGTCGAAGCGCCGCACTTCGCTCACGATCGCACGTTGCGACCCGAATGGAGGAAGATCGCGCGTTCGACAAGGTCAGGACACGGGGCGTGTTGCCAGTGGACCTGTCCCCACGACTCGAAAAAGGCGCGCTCCCATGGGAAGCGCGCCCTTGCGTGATCGAGCCTTGTGCCGGTCCTTACTTGGGCGCGAGCACCATCAGCATCTGGCGGCCTTCCATGCGCGGGAAGGCTTCAACCTTGGCGATTTCGGCGACGTCGTCCTGGACCTTGCGCAGCAGGTTCATGCCCAGCTGCTGGTGCGACAGCTCGCGCCCGCGGAAGCGCAGGGTCAGCTTGACCTTGTCGCCCTCGCCGAGGAACTTCACGACGTTGCGCATCTTGGTGTCATAATCGTGGTCGTCGATGTTCGGACGCATTTTGATCTCCTTGATCTCCTGCGTCTTCTGCGACTTGCGCTGCAAGTTGGCCTTCTTCTGCGCCTCGTAGCGGTACTTGCCGACATCGAGGAACTTGCAGACCGGCGGATCGGCGTTGGGGGAGACCTCGACCAGGTCAAGGCCGACGTCGGCCGCCTGTTCGATCGCCTCGCGGGTGTACATGACGCCGATATTCTCGCCGTTTTCGTCGATCACGCGGACCTTGGGGACGGTGATCATCTGATTGTAACGGGGCCCGCTTTTGACGGGGGGCGTCATCATGCGCCGGGGTGGGGGGGCTATAGTGCTATCTCCTGTAGGTGGCCGCTCTCGTGCGAATCCCGGGCCTCTTATCCAGAATCGGCCGCGGGATAAAGGGATTCCCGCGCATCACGCACCAAGGGCCGCCTCCACGAGGGAGACGGCCCGGTGACGAATACGTAAGTCGTTGAAGGACTAGCGGTCCTGCTGGCTTGCGCCGTTTTCGCCGTCCATGCCACCGGACGACTGGTCGCCCTTGCCGTCCTGCTGGCGACGGGCATCGTCCTGCTGGTTCTGCTGGCCCTGACCGCCGCCCTGGCCACCCTGCTGACCGCCCTGCTGGCGGCGCGCATCGTCCTGCTGCTGCTGGCCCTGACCGGATTGCCCGCCCTGCTGGTTCTGCTGGTTCTGCTGGCCCTGGCCGCCCTGGTTGTCGTTCTGCTGGGTCATGATGACATCTCTCCTGCGTGTCGCCGTCATGGCGTACCCGGAAAGAACGAGCAGCGAAGTGGCGCGGTTCCGTGAAAACCCTGTAATTTCAATCGGCTCGGCGCGTTTTCGGCGGCGACTGGCTCAGGCCGCGGCACGCCACAGCGGGAAGCGCGCGAGCCGGTCCGCGGCGGGCACCAGCGCATCGATCCCGCTCGCCGGCTGGAGCGCGGCCAGGATCGCGGGATCGCCCGCGTCCATTCCCCCGGTGAGCGCGCCGAACGCGGGCAGGATCATCCGCCCGCCGCCCCGTCCGTCGTCCGCCGCGACGAGACAGGGCCGCGCGATCGCCCGCCCGCGCACCGACAGGCGCAGCTTGGGATGGTAGTGGCCGGAAAGCTCGGGCGCGGTCTCGCCCTTCTTTGCCCGGTGACGCAGGATCAGCCCGCCGGTCAGCAATTCCTCGACCGGCGTGCCGCCCTCGGTTCCCTTGAGTTCGGCATCGTGGTTGCCGGTGATCCACACCCAGTCGGTCGCCCGGGTCAGCGCCGCCAGCATTCCCGCCGCGTGTGGCTCCAGTCGCTGCGCCCCGGCACTGTCGTGGAAGTTGTCGCCCAGGCAGAACACCCGCCGCGCGCCCGTTTCGCGGATCGCCAGCGCCACCCGCTCCAGCGTCTCGCGGCTGTCGTAAGGCGGGAGCATCTGCCCGTGGCGGGCAAAGAAGCTGGCCTTTTCAAGGTGCAGGTCGGCCACCAGCAGGGCGTTCTCCTTCGCCCAGAACAGGGCCCGGGACGCGCCGATGCGGAATTCCTGTCCTGCGAACGAAAAGGGAACCATGGCTGCTCCCTAGACGCGGGCACGGGGATTTGGCAAGCGCGCGATGATCTCTCCTCCCGCGTGCGGGAGGGGGCGGGAGTGGGCCTGTCAGGGCCGCCGCTTCCGGTAACAGGCCCACCCCTAGCCCCTCCCGCAAGCGGGAGGGGGATGAAGGCAGACATGACCGACTGGACCCAAGCCACCGCCCGCGCCCGCACCTGGTTCGAGATCCTGCGCGACCGCATCTGCGCCGAGTTCGAGGCGATCGAGCGCGAGGCCGGCAGCGACGCCAGCTTCACCTACACCCCGTGGAACCGGGATGCCGAGAACGGCGCCGAAGATGGCGGGGGCGGCGTGCAGGGGCTGATGAAGGGCAAGGTCTTCGAAAAGGTCGGGGTCAACGTCTCGACCGTCGGCGGCGCGTTCAGCCCTGAGTTCGCGAAATCGATCAACGGCGCCGACGAACAGAACCCCGGCTTCACCGCCACCGGGATCAGCCTCGTCGCGCACATGGCGAATCCGCACGTCCCGGCAGTTCACATGAACACCCGCTTCCTCACGACGCAGAAAGCGTGGTTTGGCGGCGGCGGCGACCTCAACCCGCCGCTCCCTTATGAAGAGGACACCGCCGAGTTCCACGCCGAGTTCAAGGCCGCCTGCGACCGCCACGATCCGGCGTATTACCCGCGCTTCAAGGCATGGGCCGACGAATACTTCTACATCCCCCACCGCAAGGTCCATCGCGGGGTCGGCGGGATCTTCTATGACCACCTCGAATGCGGCGACGAGGCGGGCTTCGAAGCCAATTTCGCCTTCACCCGCGACGTCGGCGAGGCGTTCCTCGCGGTTTATCCCCGGCTGGTGCGGCGGCGGATGGGGATGGACTTCACGCCCGCGGACAAGCTCCAGCAGCTCCAGTGGCGCGGCCGCTATGCCGAATTCAACCTCGTCTACGACCGCGGCACGCTGTTCGGGCTCAAGACCGGCGGCAACATCGACGCGATCCTGATGAGCCTGCCGCCCGAAGCGGTCTGGAGCTGATCACTCGTCCGGATCGATCACGTCGGTCTTGGCGCGCTGGTTTTCCTTCGAGCACTGGCTCATCACGTCGAGCAGCGAGTGGCCGACCGGCTGGTACTTGCGCCCGTGCAGCGCCTCGATGTCGGCCTTGCGGCGTTCGAGGTAGTATTCCCGCGCGGTGTTGTAGGGGTTCGAGCTTTCGCGTTGCTTTTTCAGCTCGCAGTCGAGCTGGATGCGGTCGTCGAGCGACTTGATCGTGCCTGATCCGAAGACCCAGATCGGATCGGTGAACGGCTTGCCCACCGCCAGCGGCAGCAGCGAGCGGTCGACGCCGAAGCCGAACAGGTCGCGCACCGTGGTCGGGCCGATCAGCGGGAGGAACAGGTACGGCCCCGGACCGACGCCGTAATAGCCGAGCGTGTTGGCGAAGCCGTTCTCGCGGTAGGGCAGGCGGAACGGCTTGTTCTTGGCGACGTCGACCAGCCCCGCCACGCCCACGGTCGAGTTGACCGCAAACCGGCCGAGCGTTTCCGCGGCCTTGCCCGGCTTTCCCTGAAGCAGGAAGTTCACGAACACCACCGGCTCGGTCAGGTTGCGCAGGAAATTGCGCAGGCCCGACCGCACCGGGCTTGGCAATGCGTGCTTGTAGCCCATCGCCAGCGGCGCGACGATTGCGTCATCGACCTTCTGGACAACCTCGAACGAGGCCTGGTTGACGGCTTGCGCCGGGTCGCTCTTGGGCTGGTCGACCTCGCCGGTGACGACGATCTGGTCCTTGCCGTTCGCCGCGGGCGGCGGGGCCGGGATCGCGGCGGCAGCGGGAGCGGGAGCGGGCGGGGGGGCATCCTGCGGAGCCGCGCTGTCGATCGGCGGAAGGACGATCACCGGCTGGCCGACCGGTTGCGCTTCGGCCTGTGCGGTCACCGGTGGCGGAGCGGTTGGTGGCTCCGGCGCTTGCGGGACATCTGCCGCGGCGAGCGACAGGGCCGCACTCAGGACCGGAACGAACACGCTGATCTCCCTTTCGTTTTCACGACTCCAGCATCGCGGGATTCTACGCCGCCGCAAGTGCTAATCGGTCCGCGCCGGGGCGAGCGTGGCCGATTTGCGACAGAACCGAGGTAGAGAGGCGCGCAATCGCGGTAATTTGCCGCAACCCCTTGCCCTGTGCCCCCGATCCCGCCCATCTAGGGGCGAGATGCTC
Source organism: Novosphingobium sp. FW305-C-111 (assembly GCF_058783565.1). NCBI lineage: Bacteria > Pseudomonadati > Pseudomonadota > Alphaproteobacteria > Sphingomonadales > Sphingomonadaceae > Novosphingobium > Novosphingobium sp. FW305-C-111. The sequence goes on along the minus strand of NZ_JBYSYP010000011.1, from coordinate 51,479 downwards.
CGCCAGTACGAACTCGTCGAACGCGTGAAGGCGTATGATCCGGACGCCGACGAGGCGATGCTGAACCGCGCCTATGTCTATACCGTGCAGAAGCACGGCACCCAGAAACGGGCCAGCGGCGACCCCTACTTTTCCCACCCGGTCGAAGTCGCCGGCCTGATGACCGAGCTCAAGCTCGACCAGGACACGATCATCACCGCGCTGCTCCACGATACCGTCGAGGATACCCTCGCCACGGTCGACGAGGTGGAGAAACTGTTCGGACCGGACGTCGCCCGGCTGGTCGACGGGGTGACCAAGCTCTCCAAGATCGAGGCGATGACCGAGAGCGAGCGCGCGGCGGAAAACCTGCGCAAGTTCCTCCTCGCGATGAGCGAGGACCTGCGGGTGCTCCTCGTCAAGCTGGCCGATCGCCTCCACAACATGCGCACGCTCCACTTCATCAAGAGCGAGGACAAGCGCCGCCGCATCGCCCGCGAGACGATGGAGATCTATGCCCCGCTGGCCGAGCGCGTGGGCATGTACGAATACATGCGCGAAATGCAGCTGCTCGCGTTCGAACAACTCGAACCCGAAGCCTACGCCACGATCACCGGCCGCCTCGCCACGATCCGCAGCGAGGAGGGCGGGCAGGTCGACGCGATCGCACTGGAGATCAAGCAGGCGCTCGCCGAAGCGGGTATGTCGGTCGAAGTTTCGGGGCGCGAGAAGCACCCGTACTCGATCTGGCGCAAGATGGCCGAACGCCACGTCAGCTTCGAGCAGATTACCGACATCATGGCCTTCCGCGTCCTCGTCGAGAACGAGGAGGACTGCTACCGGGCGCTCGGGATCATCCACCGCGAATGGCAGATGATCCCGGGGCGGTTCAAGGACTACATCTCGACGCCGAAGCTCAACGGCTACCGCTCGCTCCACACCGCGCTGATCTATCGCAACTCGATGCGGGTCGAGGTCCAGATCCGTACCCGCGACATGCACCGCCTCAACGAGTTCGGCCTCGCCGCGCACTGGGCCTACAAGCAGGGCGGCGTGGCGCCGGATGGGCAGGTGGCGTGGTTGCGTGACCTGATCGAAATTCTCGAGACCAGCCACGACGCCGACGAACTGCTTGAGCACACCAAGCTGGCGATCTACCAGGACCGGATCTTCGCCTTTACCCCCAAGGGCGCGCTGCACCAGTTGCCCAAGGGAGCGACGCCGATCGACTTCGCATTTGCCGTCCATACCGACCTTGGCGCCAAGGCGGTCGGCGCGAAGATCAACGGGCGGCACGTGCCCCTGCGCACGCAGCTCGGCAACGGCGACGTCGTGGAGATCATCAAGAGCCGCAATTCGGAGCCGCAGCTGTCGTGGCTCGGCTTCGTCGTTACCGGCAAGGCGAGAGCCGCGATCCGCCGCTTCGTGCGGCTCAAGGAGCGGCAGGAAATCGCCGCCATCGGGCGCAAGCTCTATGAGGAAATCGCCGAGCGGCTGCCGACCAAGGTCGGCAAGAAGGCGCTCAAGGACGCGCTCAAGCGGCTTGGCCTCTCGAACGAGGACGAGCTGATGTATGCCATCGGCACGGCCAAGCTCGACGACCGGCAGGTGATGGAAGCGCTGGTCCCGGGCAGCGCCGCCAACCTCCCGGCGTCGGAACAATGGCCGCAGCAGCAGCGCGCGATCGCGGTACGCGGCCTGACCCCGGGCGTGGCCTTCAAGCTTGCCGAGTGCTGCCACCCCGTCCCCGGCGACCGCATCGTCGGCCTGCGCCGTCCGGGCGAGGGCGTGGAGGTCCACGCGATCGACTGCCTGAGCCTCGCCAACGGCATCGACGCCGACTGGATCGACCTGTCGTGGGACGCCCGCACCGACGGCGCCACCGGGCGGATCCGGGCGGAGCTCTACAATCGGCCGGGCACGCTCGCGGAAATGGCGGGCATCTTCGCCAGCAACCACGCCAACGTCGTCAACCTCGAGATGACCCAGCGCGAGAGCCCGTTCCACACCTACGAAGTGGAAATCGAGGTCCGCGATCTGGCGCACCTCACGCGAATCGTCAGTGCGCTGCGGGCCAGCGATGCGGTGGCGCAGGCGGAGCGGATCTAGAGGCAGGCAGGTCCATCCCCCGGCTCCCTCCCGCATGCGGGAGGGGGGAGATCAGCGCGATCGCTTGCTCGACGCGCAGCTAGTTCCCCTGCCGCATGCGGGAGGGGCTAGGGGTGGGCCTGTAAGAGGCTGGAAACCTCAATCCCCCGTGAAACTCGGCGCCCGCTTCTCGAGGATTGCCGCCACGGCCTCCGCGTGGTCCTTCGTCTCGTGTGCGATCGCTTGGTAGGCGGCCGACAGTTCCAGAACGTCGTGCGCCCGTCCATGCTGGGCCTCGCGCAGGAGCTTCTTGGTGAGGCGCAGGGCGCGGGGGCTGTTGGCGCAGATCTTGTCGGCAATCTTGAGAGCAGCGTCGATCAACTCGCCGTCAGGTACGACGTCGCCGACCAGCCCGATCGACTTGGCATAGGCCGCATCGAAGGTCTCGCCGGTCAGGAACAGTTCGGCGGCCTTGGAGTAGCCGACGATCCGTTGCAGCGTCCACGCGCCGCCGTCGCCGGGGACGATGCCGACCTTGATGAAGCTCGCCGCCATCTTGGCGCTCTCGGCCGCCACGCGCACGTCGCACAGGCACGCGAGGTCGAGGCCGAGACCGATGGCGTGGCCGTTGATCGCGGCGATCATCGGAATCTCGCAGTCGAGCATGGCCCGCACCGCACGCTGCACGCCCCGGCGGTAATTGGCGCGGGTGGAATCGGGCTGTTCGAGCACGCCGATCCCGGTGCGCTGCTGCATCCCCTTGACGTTGCCACCTGCGGAGAACGCGCGGCCTTCTCCGGTTAGCACGATGCACGAGACAGAGCGGTCGTTGCCCAGTTCGAAGAAGGTGTCGACGATGCTGTCGCAGTCCTCGAGCGTGCCGATGGCGTTCAGCGATTCCGGGCGGCGCATCGTCAGGATCGCGACCTTGCCGCGGCGTTCGACGGTCAGGAACGGGGTCATTCTGGAGCCTCCCACGAAATTTAACTTTACGATTAAAAGGCCGCTGCCATAGGAAGCGACGCGATGCAAATATTCCCGATCCGCTCGTTCGATCCGCCCGGCGATGTCCCCGCGCTCCGCCGGCAGGTGCGCGAACTGGTGGCGCAGCACGCGCCCCGCTGGGACATCGAGACCCGCTGCAATCCCTGGCTGAAATGCGACCCGGAGTTCTCGCGCGCGATGGGCGCGGCGGGGCTTCTGGGCCTCAGCTGGCCGAAGAAGTATGGCGGGCAGGAGCGGTCGATCCTCGAACGCTATGTCGTGCTGGAAGAGCTGCTCGCGCTCGGCGCGCCGTCGGGCTGCCACTGGGTCGCCGACCGCCAGACCGGGCCGCTCCTGCTGCGCTATGGCACCGAGGCGCAGCGCGAAAAGTACCTCCCTGGCATGGTCCGCGGCGAGATCTATGCCTGTATCGGCCTGTCGGAACCCAACGCCGGATCCGACCTCGCCAGCGTCCGCACCGCGGCCCGGCGCACGCCCGAAGGATGGCGGATCAACGGCCAGAAGGTGTGGACCAGCAATGCGCACGAGTGCCATGCTGCGCTCACCCTCGTCCGCACCGAGGAAGGCAGCGAGCGTCACGCCGGGCTTTCGCAGCTGATGATCGACCTCGACTCGCCGGGTATCACGATCCGTCCGATCATCGACATGACCGGCGAGCACCATTTCAACGAAATCTTCTTCGACGATGCCCTGATCCCGCTCGACGCGCTCGTCGGCACCGAAGGGCAGGGCTGGAAGCAGGTCGTCGCCGAGCTTGCCTATGAGCGCTCCGGGCCGGAGCGGTACCTCTCCACCCACATGCTGTTCGCCACGCTGATCGACGCGATCGGGCCTGACGCGCCGGAGCCGGTCGCGCAGCTGATCGGGCGGCTGACCGCTGAGCTGTGGACGCTGCGCCAGATGTCGATGTCGACAGCCGCCAAGCTGGCTGCGGGCGAGGATCCGGTGGTCGAGGCGTCGATCGTCAAGGACCTCGGCAATGCGTTCGAACAGGCGATGCCGCGTCTGATCCAGGCCGCGGTGGACATCGACACTTCGGGCGGCAGCGACCTCGGCCGGGCGCTGGCCCACGTGCTGGTCGCCTCCCCCGGCTTCTCCCTTCGCGGCGGCACGCCCGAAGTGCTGCGCGGAATCATTGCGAAGGGACTGGGCCTGAGATGAGCGAGCAGCGCCAACTCCTGTGCGACATGGCCGAAGGGCTGTTCGCAGAACTCGCCGAAGTGCCGTTTGCCGAAGCGATGCCGCGGCTGGCCGAGGCCGGCTTCACCTCGCTGCTGGTGTCCGAGGAAGCCGGCGGGTTCGGCGGCGACTGGGGCGACGTCTATGCGGTGCTGCGCCTCGCCGGGCGGCACGCGCTTGCCGCGCCGCTCGCCGAGACGGTCATGGCCCACGGCCTCCTCGCCGAGGCGGGGATCACCGCGCCCGAGGGGCTCGTCGTATTCGCCGCCCACGGTCAGCGCGTCACCTATGGCCGCCATGCCGATGCGGTCGTCGCCTTGGGGGAGGGCGGCCTGAAGCTCTACCCGGCGAGCGCTGTCGCATGGGACGAGGGCACCAATATCGCGGGCGAACCGCATGACTTGCCGCGCTTCTCGGGTCAGCCGGATGCGGCCGGGCAAAGCTCCGCCGAGGGCATCGCGCTGGGCGCGTTCGCCCGCGTCGCGCAGGCCGCTGGCGCGCTGGAGGCGGCGTTCGAGCTCACCCTCGAACACGTCAACACCCGCGTCCAGTTCGGGCGCCAGCTCGCCAAGTTCCAGGCGGTGCAGCAGGCCATGGCCGAGTTCTCGGTCGAGGCGGCAGCGGTCGATGCGGCCGGACAGGCGCTCGCCACGGCGATGGACTTTGCCCGCGCGAACGGCGGCGATACCGGCTTCGAGATCGCCGCGGCCAAGCTGCGGACGAACATCGCTATCGAGAAGTCCTTCCCGATCGCCCACCGCCTCCATGCCGCCATCGGCTACACCATGGAATACGCGCTCAACCGGTATACCCGCAGGCTGATGGGCTGGCGGGGCGAGTTCGGCAATGACTCATACTGGGGCACGCGGCTCGGTCGCCAGGTCGGGGGCATCGGCGGGGCCGGGCTCTGGGCCGAGGTCACCGCGCGGGGCGACCGGCTGATCCGCGCCTGACGCCTGTTCCGGGCGGTATCATCGGCGCTTGACCCTTGCGGCAGGGCGGTTTAACCGTGCGGTTAAACTTTCTGCGAGAGGACTCGGCTGCCATGGCTACCGCATATATCGTTGACGCAGTGCGCACCGCCGGCGGGCGGCGCAACGGACGCCTCGCCGGGGTTCACCCGGTCGATCTCGCTGCGGCCAGCCTCGATGCGATCGTGTCGCGCACCGGGATCGATCCCGGTGCGGTCGAGGACGTGATCATGGGCTGCGTGACGCAGGCGGGACAGCAGGCCGGACAGGTCGGCCGCAACGCCGTGCTCGCCTCGAAGCTGCTTCCGGAATCGACCCCGGCGGTGACCATCGACCGCCAGTGCGGCTCGTCGCAGCAGGCGGTCCAGTTTGCTGCGCAGGCGGTGATGTCCGGCGTCCAGGATGTGGTGATCGCGGCCGGGATCGAGAGCATGACCCGCGTGCCGATGGGCACCAGCGCGATGTTTCACATGAAAGAGGGGCTGGGGAACTACAAGTCGCCGGGCCTCGAGGCCAAGTACCCGGGCGTGATTTGGTCCCAGTTCATGGGCGCCGAAATGATCGTCAAGAAGCACGGCTTCACCAAGGATCAGCTCGACCGCTTCGCCCTGACCAGCCACCAGCGCGCCAAGGCCGCGACCGAGGCGGGCGCGTTCGCCAACGAGATCGTGCCGATCGAGATCGAGACGCCCGACGGCAAAGCCATGCACACCGTGGACGAAGGCATCCGCTTCGACGCGACGCTCGAGAGCATTGCCGGAGTCAAGTTGCTGTCCGAAGGCGGCGCGCTGACGGCGGCCAGCTCGAGCCAGATCTGCGACGGTTCGTCGGCGGCACTGGTCGTCTCGGAGGAAGCGCTCAAGCGCTACAACCTGACCCCGCTGGCGCGGATACACACCCTGACGGTGACAGCGGGCGATCCGGTCATCATGCTCGAGGAGCCGCTGTTCGCGACCGACCGCGCACTGCAGAAGGCCGGCCTGAAGATCGGCGACATCGATCTCTATGAAGTCAACGAGGCGTTCGCCTCGGTGCCGATGGCGTGGCTCAAGCACACCGGCGCGGACCCGGACAAGCTCAACGTCAACGGCGGCGCAATCGCGCTCGGCCACCCGCTCGGCGCTTCGGGCACCAAGCTGATGTCGACCCTGCTCAACGCGCTCAAGGCGCGCGGCGGCAAGTACGGCCTGCAGACGATGTGCGAAGGCGGCGGCGTCGCCAACGTCACCATCGTCGAGATGTGCTGAGCGCCAATTCTCAAACGGCTGCGTCCCCGCGAAGGCGGGGACCTCGTGCCGTCTGACGGACCATGAACCGAGGGAGATCCCCGCCTTCGCGGGGATGCAACTGACAAGGAAAAACCCATGATTCTCGACAACACCGTTTCCGCCGTCGTCACTGGCGGCGCTTCCGGCCTCGGCGCGGCAACCGCCCGTGCCCTGGCCGCCAAGGGCGTCAAGGTCGCCATCTTCGACCTCCAGAAGGAAAAGGGCGAGGCGATCGCAGCGGAGCTCGGCGGCGTGTTCTGCGAAGTCAACGTGACCGACGATGCCAGCGTCGACGCCGGCTTCGCCAAGGCCCGCGCCGCGATCGGCCAGGAGCGCATCCTGGTGAACTGCGCCGGCACCGGCAACGCGATCAAGACTGCCTCGCGCAGCAAGGAAGACGGTTCGATCAAGCACTTCCCGCTCGATGCGTTCAACTGGATCATCCAGATCAACCTCGTCGGCACCTTCCGCTGCATCGCCAAGTCGGCGGCCGGCATGATGACGCTCGAACCGCAGGCCGACGGCGACCGCGGCGCGATCGTCAACACCGCGTCTGTCGCGGCCGAGGACGGCCAGATGGGCCAGGCGGCCTACTCCGCGTCGAAGGGCGGCGTGGTCGGCATGACCCTGCCGATCGCCCGCGACCTCGCGAGCGAGAACATTCGCGTCAACACCATCCTGCCGGGGATTTTCGACACCCCGCTGCTGGCTGGTGCGCCGCAGAACGTGCGCGACGCGCTCGCCGCGACCGTGCTCAACCCGAAGCGCCTCGGCAGCCCGCCGGAATACGCGGCGCTGGCGCTGTGCATGATCGAGAACGGTTATTTCAACGGCGAGGATGTCCGCCTCGACGGCGGCATCCGCATGGCACCGCGCTAAGACCGACGCAAAACGCCCCCGCGATGTGCGGGGGCGTGATCATCAATCGGGCGAGAGGCAGGACATGAGCGAGTTCACGCAGATCAAGTACGATGTCGCCGACGGGATTGCGACGATCACGCTCAACCGTCCGGAAAAGATGAACGCCTTCACCCGCGTGATGATGGACGAGCTTATCGCCGCGTTCGATCGCACCGATGCCGACGACGAGGTCAAGGTCGTGATCATGACCGGATCGGGCGACCGCGCGTTTTGCGCCGGGGCCGACCTCACGCCCACGGACGGCAGCAAGCCGTTCGCCAGCAACGATGTGATCGAGGACCTGTCCGACACCCGCGTTCGCGATGGCGGCGGGATGCTCGTCCTGCGGATGTTCGAATCGAAGAAGCCCATCATCGGTGCGATCAACGGCGTCGCGGTGGGGGTCGGGGCAACGATGCAGCTACCGATGGACATTCGCGTCGCCAGCAACAAGGCCCGCTTCGGCTTCGTGTTCGCCCGCCGCGGGATTGCGCCGGACGGCTGCGCCAGCTGGTTCCTGCCGCGCATCGTCGGCCTGCCGCTGGCGCTCGAATGGTGCATGACCGGCCGGGTGTTCGACGCCGAGGAAGCCCTGCGCGGCGGTCTCGTCCGCTCGCTCCACGATCCGGAAGACGTCATGCCGACCGCGGTCGCTCTCGCCCGCGAGATCATCGACAACACGGCCCCGGTTTCGGTCGCGATGACCCGCGCGATGCTGTGGCGGCTTGCGCAGGCCGACCACCCGATGGAGGCGCACAAGATCGACAGCCGCGCAATCTATCGCCTGTCCAAGGGCGTGGACGCGAAGGAAGGCGTGGAAAGCTTCCTCGAGAAGCGCGCGCCCCGCTATCCCGGCAAGGTCTCGCAGGATATGCCTGAAGTCTATCCGTGGTGGGAAGAAGCGAACTGGGGATGAAGCAGGGCAAGGCCCCGAACGACGCGGAAGGCGCAGACACCGCGGCACCGGCCGGCGCGCGCGATCTGCTGCTCGAAACCGCCTCGCAGATCATGCGCGACGGCGATCTTGTCGACATATCGCTGTCGGAACTGTCGCTGCGCTCGGGGCTCAATTCGGCGCTGGTCAAGTACTATTTCGGCAACAAGGCCGGCCTGCTCAACGCGCTGCTCGACCGCGACATGGTCGCCATCGTCAAGAGCGTGGACGCGCTGGTCGCCAAGGACGACATGAGCCCGGAGGCCAAGCTCCGCCGGCACATCTCCAAGGTGATCGATACCTACTACCAGGTTCCGTACCTCAATCGCCTGACCATGCGGCTGGTGCGCGAAAGCAATCCCGAAGAAGCCCAGCGGATCGCCGACGAGTACATGACCCCGCTCTACAAGGCCTACAGCCGGCTCATCAAGGCGGGGGTGAAGGACGGCACCTTCCGGCCGATCAACCCGCAGCTGTTCTATTTCACCGTCACCGGCGCGTGCGACCGCTTCTTTTCGGCGCGGCTGGTGATCAAGCACTGCTTCGATCAGGACACCCTGACCGAAGAACTCCGCGACGCGTACCGCGAGCATACCATCGACATCATCATGGCGGGCATCCTGGCGCGCTGAGCGCGGATCGCCCTCTTGCAGACCTGCGGCGCTACGGGCACTCCACCCGCAGCAAGGGAGTGCGCGCGTGTCGGCTAGGCGGGAAGGCGAATGGCGGATCGGGGTGATCGGCGGGTCGGGGCTCTATGACCTGTCGCTGATCGAGGATGCGCAGGAAATTGCGGTGTCCTCGCCCTTCGGAACGCCCTCGGGACCTGTCACGCTAGGCACCATCGCCGGCGTGCGCTTTGCGTTTCTCCCCCGCCACGGCGCCGGCCACCGCCTGCCGCCCGACCGGGTTCCGTACCGAGCGAACATCGATGCGCTGAAGCGCTGCGGCGTGACAGACGTGCTGGCGATCTCCGCCATCGGCTCGCTGCGCGAAGACTTTGCGCCGGGCAGCTTCGTCGCGGTCGACCAGTTCATCGACCGCACCGCGGCCCGCGAGAACTCGTTCTTCGGTGAAGGGCTGGTGGCCCACGCCAGCATGGCCGATCCGGTGTGCCCGCGACTGACCGCGCTGGCGGTCGAGGCGGCGCGCGGAGCGGGAGCCACGGTCCACCACGGCGGCTGCTATCTCGCGATGCAGGGGCCGCAGTTTTCGACCCGCGCCGAAAGCCGGATGTACCGCGAATGGGGCGCCGATGTCATCGGCATGACCGCGCTGCCCGAAGCGCGCCTCGCCCGCGAGGCCGAGCTGCCATACGCCCTGCTCGCCATGGTCACCGACTATGACGCGTGGCGCGAAGGCGAGGCGGTCGACGTCGCACAGGTGCTCCAGGTCATGGCCGCCAACGCTGCGACCGCGCGGGAAACCGTCGCGCGGCTGGCGGCGTTGCTGCCGGAGCGGCGCGAGCCGAGCCCGATCGACCGGGCGCTCGACGGCGCGATCATGACCGCGAAGGGCCAGCGCGACCCGGTCCTCGCGGCGAAGCTCGATGCGGTCGCGGGAAGGGTGCTGCGATGAGCGAGGTCGTTCTCCACGATTACTGGCGTTCCTCCGCCGCTTATCGGGTGCGGATCGGGTTGAACCTCAAGGGCATCGCTTATCGCACGCAGGTCGTCGACCTGCTTGCGGGGGAGCAGCGGGGCGCAGGGTACCGGGCGCTCAATCCCGCTGCGCTCGTGCCGACGCTCGAGATCGACGGCCATGTCCTGACGCAGAGCCTGGCGATCCTCGATTACCTCGATGCCAGGGTTCGAAAGCCCCGGTTCGTCTCGTCCGATCCGGCCACGCGTTCGGTCACGCTGGCGCGCGCCCTGGCGATCACGTCGGACATCCATCCGCTCAACAACATGCGGGTCGTGGGCGAACTGCGGGCGCGGTTCGGGGCCGACGACGCGCAGGTGCTGGGATGGATGCAGGAGTGGATGCACCGCGGTTTCGCCGCGCTCGAGCCCGGCGCGCCGAGCCAGGGTCTGCTGGGCGGCGACCTTCCCGACCTGGCCGACATCTGCCTTGTGCCGCAGATGTACAACGCAAGAAGATGGCAGGTCCCGCTCGTTGACTATCCCAAATTAGTACGTATAGACGCGGAATTGCGCAATATTCCTGCGTTTGCCGCGGCCGCGCCCGAAGCGGTGAAGCCGGGATAGGGGATCAACAAATCGCCGCTTGCGCCCGGCGATGGTTGCAGTAGAAACGATTTCCTATGCCAGGGACGGGAACACGGCTCGCCGACTACATGCCTTATCGGCTCGCGGTCACCTCGAACGAGGTGAGCGGCCATATCGCCGGCGCCTATCGCAAGCGGTTCGGGCTCAAGATCCCCGAGTGGCGCGTCATGAACATCCTTGGTGACGGTGGATCGCAGACCCAGCGGGATCTCGGACGGCTGGCCGTGATGGACAAGGTTGCCGTCAACCGGGCCTGCAAGGTGCTGGAAGAGCGCGGCCTGATCGCTCGCACCCCCAACGCCTCCGACGGCCGCTCGCACCATCTCGAGCTGACCGACGCGGGGCGCGAGATGTTCAACCAGATTTGGCCCCATTCGCTGGCGATCGGCGCGCAGATATTCTCCTGCCTGACCGAAGCGGAAACGGAAAAGCTGCGCAAGATCCTCGGCAAGCTGCTCGACAGCGTCCGCAAGCTGGAAAGCGAGACCAAGTGAAATTTGCATCCCTGCCGCAGGGGCGCGACGGCCGTCTGGTCGTCGTGTCCGACGACCTTGCCTGGTACGCCGACGCCGATCACATCGTGCCGACCCTGCAGGGCCTGCTCGATGACTGGGAGCGCAACTACCCCCTGCTGGAGTCGCTCGGCATCGAGCTTGCCCACGGCGCGATCCCGCGCAAGCGCTTCCACGAGCGCGAGGCCGCCGCACCCCTGCCGCGCGCGTTCCAGTGGGCCGACGGCAGCGCTTATGTGAACCATGTCGAACTGGTCCGCCGGGCGCGCGGGGCGGAGCTGCCCGAAAGCTTCTGGACCGATCCGCTGATGTACCAGGGTGGCAGCGACGATCTGCGCGCCGCGCGCGAGCCGATCCTCCTCGCCGACGAAGCCTGGGGCTGCGACCTCGAGGCGGAAATCTGCGTGGTGACCGGCGACGTGCCGCAAGGCGCGAGCCGCGAAGAGGCGCTCGCCGCCATCCGCCTGGTCGGACTGGTCAACGACGTGTCGTTGCGCAACCTGATCCCCGGCGAACTCGCCAAGGGCTTCGGCTTCGTCCAGTCCAAGCCGGCGAGCCACTTCTCGCCCGTGTTCGTGACGCCGGACGCGCTGGGCGAAGCCTGGAGGGACGGCAAGCTCCACCGCCCGCTGCAGGTCGACGTCAACGGCCAGCCGTTCGGCCGGGCCGAGGCGGGAGAGGAGTGCACCTTCGATTTCGGCGTGCTGATCGCGCACCTCGCGAAAACCCGGAAGGTGAGCGCGGGCTCGATCATCGGTTCGGGCACGGTCTCCAACCGCGATCCCGATGGATCCCCCGGCCGTCCGGTCAGCGAAGGCGGGCGCGGCTATTCGTGCATTGCCGAACTGCGCATGGTCGAACAGATCGCCCGCGGCGAGGCCTCGACCCCGTTCCTGCGCTATGGCGACACCGTCCGCATCGAGATGAAGGACGCCGCCGGGCACTCGATCTTCGGGGCGATCGAACAGGTCGTGGCGAAGGGCTGACCCGGATCCCCCGCGAGGGCGGGGGTCTCCTCCTGTCAACGGACCGGTTGCGGCACGAGGTCCCCGCTTTCGCGGGGGCTCGCTTACTGCCGGTGGACGAAGGCGTCGTTGATCGAGCAGGCCGCCGGGCCGAGAATGACGATGAACAGCGTCGGCAGGATGAACAGGATCAGCGGAACGGTCATGATCGCGGGCAGGCGCGCGGCCTTTTCCTCGGCGCGCATCATCCGCTCGTTGCGGAATTCGGCCGAGAGCACGCGCAGCGCCGAGGCGAGCGGCGTACCGTAGCGTTCGGTCTGGATCATGGTCGTGACCACGCCCTTCACCGCGTCGAGATTGACGCGGTAGGCGAGGTTCTCGAACGCCTGGCGGCGTTCGGTCAGGAACGACAGCTCGATCGCGGTCAGGGCGAACTCGTCGCCCAGCTCCGGATAGGCGCGGCCGAGCTCGCGGGCGACGCGGTTGAACGCGGCGTCGACGGTGAGACCGGCCTCGGCGCAGATCACCAGCAGGTCGAGCGCGTCGGGCAGGCCCTTGCGGATCGCGTCGGTGCGCTTGGTGACGAGGTTCGAGACGAACAGGTCGGGCGCCTTGTAGCCAAGGCCGACCATCACCGCGAACGCGGCGAACTTCTTGAACGGGGTCCACGTCGGGAAGAAGTCGATGCCATAGATGACAAGGCCGGCGAGCAGGCCGAGCACGATGGGCGAGACGAGGCGGCCGGCGATGACCGCGACGCCCCATTCGCGCTTGCGGATGCCGGCCTGGGCGAGCCGCTGCTGGACGGCCTGGAGCTGCGAGTCCTGCAGCATCTTGAACCGCGACAGGAAGCTCTTGAGCTGGTCGGTGGTCTCGTTGCGGCGGACGATTGACTGGCGTTTCTTGGCGCTGGCCGTGACGATGCCGGCCTTCAGCTGCTCGCGCCGCTCGTTGAGCGCCTTGACCCGCTTGGCCATCGGATCGCGGACGGTGACCGCGGCATAGATCGCCAGCATGACCGCCATCGCGGCGACCGCGACAAGCAGCGAACCGACCCAGATGACGTCGAAGCCGAGGAGAGTGGGGCCTTTGGTAGGCATGGTCTTGTCCTTGTCCCCCTCAGATCTCGAAGCTGACCATCTTGGCCATGATGAAGGCACCGATGCCCATCCACACTGCGCCGCCGATGCCGGTGACGATCAGGCGCTCGTCGATGAAGAACTTCCCGATGTAGTTCGGGTTGATCCACCAGATCATCGTGAACACGATGAACGGCAGCGCGCCGACGATGTAGGCCGAGGCCTTGGATTCCGAGCTCATCGCCCGGATCTTGAGCTTCATCTGGGCGCGCTTGCGCAGCACGTCCGAAAGGTTGCCGAGCGTTTCGGCGAGGTTGCCGCCGGTCTCGCGCTGGATCGCCAGGGTGATGACGAAGAAGCTGAACTCGGGCGTGTTGAGCCGGTCGGCGGTTTCCTGGAGTGCGTCCTCCATGGTCCGGCCCATCTTGATGCGGTCGGTCACCAGCTTGAACTCGATGCCGACAGGTCCGGGCAGTTCCTGCGCGACCACACCGAGCGTCTCGGTCACCGGCAGGCCTGAACGCAGGCCGCGGACCAGCAGGTCGATGGCGTCGGGAAACTTGCTGGTGAAGTCCTCGTTGCGCTTCTTGATGAAGAAGCCGACGACCATGTGCGGCAGGCCCGCGCCGATGAAGATGCCCAGCCCCAGCGACAGCAGCGCCGCTCCGGACTTGATGAACACGATCAGCGTGATGAACAGGGCGAGGCCGAGCGAGGCATAGAAGTACTGGCTGATCGTCCAGTCCTTGCCGGTCCGGTGCAGCCGCAGCGCCAGCGCCTCGACCCGGGAGCCCGAGCCGGCGATCTTGAAGTTGCCGGGTTTGCGCGCGGCGATCGCCTTGCGGTACTGCGCCTCGACCTTGTCGGTGGCGTTGTCCGAATGGCGGAAGCGCACGGCCTGGAGGCGGCGGTTGCTCTCGCGGGCCATCGACGGTCCGGCGAACGCCGAATAGCCGAGCACCATCACCAGCATGAGGCCGATGGCCACCATCATGAGTTGGACTATGCTCATCCGCGCTGCCTCTTCGATCGTTCAGGGGGTGCCTGCGGCGGCGGTTCTGGGACCCGCCGCCGGAGAAACCGCTGTTACTGCGCCGGTGCCTTGGCCTTCTTCGACCCGACCAGCGACTTGAGGTCGAACTTGCCGAGCAGCGAGGCCTTGCGGGCATCGCTCTTGTCGACCGTGGTCTGGCCTTCCTCGTCGACCGATCCGATCACCGCCTTGGCGACGTCGCGGATGACCTGGCCCGCCTTGGTGCTGCGATTGGCTTCGGCAAAGGTCTGGCCGAGCTTCGCGGCATTGGCGGCGGCCTTGAAGTCGTAGGGCACGATGAAGTTGATCTTGCGTTCGATCGACGCTTCGAAGTCGGCCTTGCTGATCTCGGCCACGCCCTGCTGGACCTTGTTGGCGACAACGATCGGCCGGACATGCGCGGCGTTGGTCTTGAGCCACGACAGCAGGCGGATCGCGTCGCGCGCCCCGGCGAGGGTGAGCTCGGTGGCGAGAACCACCACGTTCACGTCCGCCAGCAGGTGCGGGAAGTTGATCAGCATGTTGCGCGGCAGATCGACCACGGTCATCTCGAACGCCTGGCGGAATTCCTCCTCGAGCTGGACGAAGGCGGAGCCGTCGGTCATCAGCGGCGAGTTGATCGGCGCTTCGGCCGAAAGGATCGCAAGGTGGTCGTTGGCGCGGATCATCGCGCGTTCGATGAACAGGCCGTCGATGCGGCTGGGGTTGTCGATGGCGTCGGTGAGCCCGCGTCCCGGCTCGAGGTCGAGCGCCAGCGCGCCGGTCCCGAAGTGGACGTCGAGGTCAAGCAGCGCGGTCGGCATCTTGTGCTCGGCACTGAACAGCCACGCCAGCGAGGTGGCGAAAGTCGAGGCGCCGCAGCCGCCGCGGGTGCCGACGACGGCGGTCGAGATGTGCTTCTTGATCGACGCGGCGTCGTGGCTCTTGGGCGCGGTGAAGATCGCCTGGGCCTGGACCAGCGCGTCACGCAGCTGCCCGGCCGAAAGCGGCTTGAGCAGGTAGTCGTGAATGCCCGAGCCGAGCAGGTCGCGGTACAGGCGCACGTCGTTGACCTGGCCGACCGCGATGACGACGGTGCCCGGCTCGCAGACTTCGGCCAGCGCGTTGATGTCGTTCAGCGGATCGCCGCTTTCCGACAGGTCGACCATCAGGATGTTCGGGCTCGCGGTGATCGAGAGCGACTGGATGGCGTTGCGCAGGCCACCCTTGTTGCACTTCTCGGGCTGCCAGCCCATGTCGACCACGACCGGACGGAGGACGTCGAGCGCGGCCTCGTCGCAGATGAAGGCGGCGAAGGCGTCGCGGTTGCCGCCGGGCTTCCAGGGTGCGTTCATCGGTCTTACTTTCCGCTCTGGGTGGAGTTGGACTTGAGGCCTTCGGTGCCGGTCGGCTTCTGTTCGCGGTAGCTGTCGATGGCCTTGGTCGAGCTCATCACGGTCGTTTCACCGGTGCCGCGCGCCCCGTGGACAAGGTGCTCCTTGTCGGCGACCATCAGCGCCATGTTGCCGTTCACCGCGCAGCCGTAGCCGCTGTAGGTGCCGTTGCTGAGGTTGGCGTCGGTCTTTTCCTTCCATGCCGGGCAGCCCGGCACTTCGGCGACGGTGCGGGTGACCACGACCCGGGCGGAACCGGCGAGCACGTCGCCCGCGGTGACCGGGGCGGTATCGCCGACCAGCATGCCATAGCGCGCCGCGATCCCCTCGATCGCCTGGCGGGTCGCCGCGGCCTCGAGCGGGTCGTCGATGGCGATCTTGTCGCCGTAGCGCAGGTCCATCGCCTCGAACCAGCCGGCGAGGCGGCGCTGTTCGGACACGGAGACCCCGCCGCCCGGAAGGGTGGCGACGTCGAAGACATAGCTGTTGCGCTGGACCACCGGCTGGTTGACGCTTTCCAGCGTGCGGTTCGTCGGCATTCCGCCGCAGGCCGACAGGGCGAGGCCGAGCGAGAGGGCCAGCGCGGCGGCTCCGGTGCGGGCAAGGTTGGTACGCATGGTTCTCACCTCTCTCAGTTCAGGCCGAAGCCGGGGACGGCGGCGCTGGCGGTCTTGTCCTTCTTGCCCTTCTTGCGCTTGCCTTCGTCGGCGAGCGCGCGCGGGGCCTGGGGCTGGGTCAGCGCGCCGACTTGCGGGCCGGCCTGGACGGTGCCGTCCTTTTCGCTCGGCTTGGGGCGGTCCTGGCCGCTCTTGCCGTCGCTGATGAAGTTGCCGAACAGCTGCTGCATGGCGTCAGGCGTCTGGTAGCCGTCGGTCGGCAGCTTGATGTCGTTGGCGTCGACCGGCTGGACCAGGTACGGCGTCACGATGATGACCAGTTCGGTCTCGCCCTTGCGGAAATTGGTCGAGCGGAACAGGCTGCCCAAGATCGGCAGGTCGCCAGCGCCCGGCATCTTGTTGATCGTGTTCTGTGCCTGGTTGCTCATCAGCCCCGCGATCATGAAGCTCTGGCCGGAGCCGAGTTCGATGGTCGTTTCGGCGCGGCGGATGGTCAGCGACGGGATCGAGAACCCGTTCAGCGTGACCGCACCCTGCGCCGACAACTCCGACACTTCTGGACGGACGCGCATCGAGATGCGGCCGTTGGCGAGTACGGTCGGGGTGTAGGCCAGGCTGACGCCAAACTTCTTGTACTCGATCGAGGTCGAGCCGAGGCCCTGGCTGATCGGGATCGGGTATTCGCCGCCTGCAAGGAAGTCGGCGGTCTCGCCCGACAGCGCGGTCAGGTTCGGTTCCGACAGGGTGGTGACGAGACCGGCAGTCTCGGCGAGATCGAGCGCGCCAAGAAGATCGAGTCCGAACAGCCGACCAGCGCCCGCAATCGTCGTACCAGATGTGATCGGGGTGACCGTGGTCCCGGGTACCTCGACGAACTTGCCAGGATTGTTGACGTCCGGAATCGTCACCTTGACGGTGCTGCCGATACCGGTCGCGGTGCCGGGGCGAAAGTTGGGTGACCAGCCCTCGCGGCCTTGGCCGATGCCAAACTGGAACCCGCTTGACCCATCGATGGTCGTCAGGTTGGTGCCAAGCTGGCGGACCAGCGAGCGGCTGACCTCCGCGAACTTGACGTGCAGGCTGACCTGCAGCGGCGTCGCCATCTTAAGGCGGCTGACAACGGTGGTGTCCTTGCCGACGAACGCCGTGACCAGGCGCTCGGCCTCGGCGGCGTCTTCCGGCGCAGCGACAGTGCCGGTGAGCAGGACCGTGTTGTTCATCGTCGCGACGTTGATCTTGGCTTCGGGCATGGCGAGGCCGAGCATCTGGTCGATTGAGTCGATGTTGGTGCCGACGCGGACGTTCGACGACCAGATCACCGTGCCCTTGGCATCGCTGGCATAGATCGTCGTCTCGCCGCCGCCCTTGCCGAAGACATAGAGCTGGTTGGTCGACTTCACCTGAACATCGGCGATCGAGTCGTTGGCGACGAAGACGTCGGCCATCCTGCCGGGGATCGTGACCAGCTGGCCGCGTCCGATCGAGAGGACCAGCTCGCCGGCCGGGCGCATCACGCTCTGGGCCGTCGCCGGGCTGAACCCGGGCATGAGGGCCAGCGGGGCCGCGACGAGCGCCGCGGTCAGGAGTTTGGTGGTCAGGCGGCGTTTCATCGTATTGCCCCTCATCATCTCGGTCATCCCGAGCCGGTTCTGTTGCGCGGTGCTCATCAGAAGCCCGCCATGCTGCTGCCGACACCGGCCGCCGCGTTGCCGCCGATCTGGACGGCCTGCGACGACTTGCCGCGGGTCACGCGGACCACGGGGCCCATCGGCGCGGCCGGGCGGGCCGGAGCGGCGCTCATCCGCGGTGCCTGGGCAGGTGCGGCGCCCGCAGCTGGAGCCGGACGCGGTGCGCTGGCGCCGCGGGCCTGGAAGCGGGAGACGTCGCCGCCGGTCACGAAAGTCGAGCCGTTGTCGAGCGGACGGTTCATCGCGGCCTTGAGCAGCTTTTCCTCGTCGGCCTTGCTCGCGCCGGCCGGAACCTGGAGGTCGCCCGAGGCGATCGCCTGTTCGAGCTCGCCCTGGTTGTCGGCGATCGAGCGCAGCGACAGGCTGAGCGTGCCGATGGTCTGGGCGACCGCGATCTTCTCGGCGATCTTCGGCGTGACTTCGAGCGTCACGGTGCGGAAGGTGCGGACGCGGGTCTTGCCTTCGACGGTCTCGTTTTCGGTCGACTGGTCGGTGGCGAGAACGCGCAGGTTCTTGAGGATCGTCTCGGCCGCTTTCAGCGGGGGCGCACCATCGCCGCCCTTGACCGACTGGGTCAGGACGAGGTCGATATGGTCGCCCGGGAACACGAACCCGGCAACACCGGTGCGGGCGGAGACCGGAATGGTCACGGCGCGCATGCCCGGCCCGAGTGCGGCGGCGAGGAAGCCGCGGTCGCCCGGCGCAACGAGCGAGCCCTGGGTGACCGGTTCGCCGGCGGTGATCGGGAAGCGCACGACGGTGCCGAGCAGCTTCGACAGGTCAGCCTCGCCGTCGATGAAGTAGGCGTCCTGGACCAGCTCCTTCGGCCACTCCTGGTACGCGATGGAATCGGCGGTGATGATCGTGCCGACGGGCAGGGCGCGCTGCGCGACCAGCACCTTGGGACCCTTCGGGACCTTGGAGGCCGCTTCGGCCTGGGGCGCGGATGCGCCGGTGAAAAGGCTCTTCGCGGCAAAGGCCGTACCGATCGCCACGATCAGCGCCCCAACCAGCAGCAGCAGCTTCTTACGGTCCATGGCTAGTTTCCCGCCCCTTGAATGTCTCGGCCCTCAATCGGCCAAAATGGTTAAAATCCGGTCACTCTGCGTGGGTCAGCCCAGTCCGGCCGCGGTGAGCAGCCCGGGACCCGGGTATTTGGTCCCCAGAACCCACAGTCCGGCGATGGCGATGGCGATGCCGTAGGGGATCTTGACCTTGTCCTTCTGGCGGCGGGCGATGTGCCACATGCCGAAGACGATGGTCAGCGCGCCGCCGACCAGGGCCATGATCACCAGCAGCTGGAGATAGGGCTGCCACGGCAGCCACAGCGCGAGCGCGGTGAGCAGCTTGACGTCGCCGCCGCCCATCATGCGCAGCGCGAACAGGCCGGCCAGCGCGAAGAAGACGATGACCGCAACGCCCAGTTGAAGGGCCACGCCCGGCCACAGCGACAACCCGCTCGCCCACCAGAACAGCGGTGCGGACAAGGCGATCGCGGCGTTGAGCCAGTTGTCGATCTGGCGCCGGCGAAGGTCGGTGAAAGCGGCGACGAGCAGCGCGATTGCCAAGCTGCCGGCCAGTCCGTAAACGAGATTTTCCCCCTGCATGGTTACTGCATACCGATCAGGACTTACCAAAAAGTAACCACGACCGGAGAGCCGCGATTACCCACCCGTCGTCCCCGGAACGCCTCGCCCCGATCGACCGCCGGGCGATCCCGCCGGCTGCGGTGGAAAGCCGCTGGATCGCGCCCGATGGCTGGCCGATCCGCCGGATCGACTGGCCCGGCGCGGGTGAGCCTGCGGGCGCGCGCGGCGCGATCCTGTTCCTTCCGGGGCGCGGCGATGCCTACGAAAAGTACCTCGAAACGCTGGAGCACTGGCACCGGCAGGGCTGGCACGTCACCGCGCTCGACTGGCGCGGACAGGCAGGTTCCGGCCGCCTTGCCGCCGATCCGGGGGTGGGCCACGTTTCCGACTTCTCGGTCTGGGTCGAAGACCTCGCCGCGTTCTGGAACACGTGGAAGGCCGAGCATCGCGGCCCGCGGGTGATCGTCGCGCATTCGATGGGCGGGCACCTCGCGCTCAGGGCGCTGGCCGAAAAGCGCGTCGATCCCGTGGCCATGGTGCTGTCCGCGCCGATGCTGGGTTTCACCGCACCCGGGCCGCTGCCGCTGCTCCACGGCGTGGCGAGGCTCATGTGCCGGACCGGCGATCCCGAACGGCGCGCGTGGAAGATCAGCGAGAAGCCGGGTGCCGGGCTCAAGGGCCGCGAGAACCTGCTGACGCACGACCCCGAACGCTATGCCGACGAAGCGGCGTGGCGGGTCCAGCGGCCCGAACTCGAGCTCGGCCCCGGTTCATGGCGCTGGGTCGAGCGCGCCTATGCCTCGTTCGCGGCGCTGGCGCGGCCGGGCGTGCTCGAGGCGGTGCAGACACCGGTGCTGCTCCTCGCCACCAAGGCCGACGGGCTGGTCTCGTGGCGCGCCATCGAACGCGCCGCCCGCCGCCTGCCGCGGGCGCAGCTCGTCCTCTACGGCAAGGAAGCCGCGCACGAACTGCTGCGCGAGGCGGACGAAGTGCGCAGCAAGGTGATCCGCACCACCGACGACTTCCTCGGCCGGCTGGCGCCGCCGCAGGATTGAGCGATGACCGCGCAGCACTTCGACGTCGCCATCATCGGCGCCGGGATGGCAGGCGCGAGCCTGGCCGCTGAGCTGGCGCCGCATGCCACGGTGCTGCTGGTCGAGGCGGAGGACGCGCCCGGCTACCACACCACCGGCCGCTCGGCGGCGTTCTGGGAGGAGGCCTATGGCGGCCCCGGCGTCTATCCGCTGACGATGGCCTCGGGCCGGTTCCTCCGCGCCGGCGGGTACCTCTCCCCCCGCGGCGCGCTCAACATCGGGCGCGAGGCGGACCGGGCCAAGGTCGCGGCGTTCGTCGAGCGGTTCGCGGGCCTTGGCGCGCGGGTCGACCTGATCGGGCGCGAGGCGCTCCTGGCAAGGGTGCCGGGCCTGCGCGGCGAGTGGACCTGCGGCTCGTGGGAGCCGGACTGCGCCGACATCGATGTCGCCGGGCTGCACCAGCACTACCTCGCCGCCAGCCGCCGCGCCGGTACCGTGCTCCGCGTCCGCGCGCGGGTCGAGGCGGCGGAGGGCGAGGGCGGGCGCTGGCGGATCGCGTGGCCGGGCGGGGAGGCGCTGGCGCCGGTGCTCGTCAATGCCGCGGGCGCGTGGGCCGATACCGTCGCCGTGATGGCGGGCGCGAAGCCGCTCGGCATCCGCCCCTTGCGCCGCACCGTCGCGCAGCTGCGCACCGCGCCCGAGCCGCCGGCCGACCTGCCGCTGACGCTGGGAATCAACGAGGACTTCTATTTCAAGCCGCAGGCCGGGCGGCTGTGGCTGTCGCCCCACGACGAAACCCCCGACGAGGCCCGCGACGCCGCGCCCGAAGAACTCGACGTCGCCATAGCGATCGACCGGTTCGAGGCGGTCGTCGATTGGCGGGTCGCGGCGGTCGAGCGCAAGTGGGCGGGCCTCCGCAGCTTCGCGCCCGACCGGCTGCCGGTCTATGGCTTCGACCCGCGGTGCGAGGGGTTCTTCTGGTTCGCCGGGCAGGGCGGCTTCGGCATCCAGACCGCGCCTGCCGCCGCCCGCCTCGCCGCGCAGCTGGTGCTCGCAATCCCGCAGGACGAGATGACCGCAGACATCCGCGCGGCCGATTACGCACCGGACCGGTTCAATTCCCCTGTGTAACTCCCGCCGGCGGCGCTAACCTGCATCCGGTTTGGAACCGCACAAGGGAGTCGGGAGCATGGCCCACCGTTTCGAGATCCGTAAGAACAAGGCCGGCGAGTTCGTCGCGTACTTCTGCTACAACGCCGAAACCATCTTCTGGACCGAAGGCTACAAGTCCAAGGCCAGCGCGCAGAACGCGATCGACTCGATCCTGAAAAACGGCCCGGGTGCCGAGGTGGTGGATACCACCGCGGGTTAGTTCGGCTCTGGATTGCTTCGTCGCTGCGCTCCTCGCAATGACGAAAGGTGTGGATTTGTGCGGGGGTACGTCATTTCAGACACCGTCGTCATTTCCGACACCGTCGTCATTGCGAGCGTAGCGAAGCAATCCACGGCGCACGAACGCTTTTAGGGATCAGGCCGCTTTTGCCGCCTCGCTCGCGAGCCGGTCGGCCCGTTCGTTTTCCGGGTGGCCGTCGTGGCCCTTGACCCAGACCCATTCGACCCGGTGCGGGCGGACCGCCTCGACGAGCGCGATCCACAGGTCGCCGTTCTTGACCGGCTTCTTGTCGGCGGTCTTCCAGCCGTTCTTCTGCCAGCCGAATACCCAGCGGGTGATCCCGTCGAGCACATACTTGCTGTCGGTGTGCAGCGTCACCCGGCACGGCTCCTTGAGCGCAGTCAGCGCGCGGATCGCGGCCATCAGCTCCATGCGGTTGTTGGTGGTCTCACGCTCCGAGCCGGACAGCTCCTTCTCGTGCTCGCCCATCCGCAGGATCGCGCCCCAGCCGCCCTTGCCGGGATTGCCCTTGCACGCCCCGTCGGTGAAGATCTCGACGTGTTTCACGCGAAGACCTGCGGGTTGGCGGCATAGAATTCGAGCCGGCGGGCAAAGGCCAGCGGGTCCTTGCGCATGACCAGCGCGTCCGCGGGGGTGTTGAGCCAGTCCCACGCGCGGCTGGCCAGGAACCGCATGGCCGCGCCCCGCGCCAGCACCGGCAGCGCGGCTTTCTCTGCCGGCGAGAGCGGATGCACCGCCTCGTATCCCTCCAGCAGCGCCGCGGACAGGTCTTCCCGGAAGGTGCGCCCGTCCGGCGAAAAGCACCACGCCGCATGGGTCACCGCGACGTCGTAGGCCGTGAGGTCGTTGCAGGCGAAGTAGAAGTCGATGAGGCCGGTGACCCGCGCGCCCAGCATCAGGACATTGTCGGGGAACAGGTCCGCGTGGATGACCGAGCGCGGCAGGTCGGCGGGCCACTGCCCGGCGAGGAGCGGTAGCTCCCGCTCGACCAGAGCCGCCAGCCCCGCGTCGATCGAGGCCAGCCCGTCGTGCCCGCACTCACCGATCAGCCGCTGCCATTCGGCGAGGCCCATGCCGTTTGCGCGGGTTCCGGCGAAGTCAGCGGCGGCCAAGTGGATGCGGCCCAGCGCCTCGCCCACCGCGCGCGCCTGCGCGGCGGTCGGTTCGCTCACCGAAACGCCGGGGAGGAATTCGATCAGCGCGAGGCCCTTGGATTCGCCCGATTCATGTGGGATCAGCCGGTACAGCCGCCCGTCGCGGTCGTGGATCGTCCGCGGCACCGGGCAGCCCTTGGCCGCGAGGTGGTCGAGCAGCGAGAGGAAGTACGGCAGGTCCTCCACCTCGATGCGGAACTCGTACATCGTCAGAATGAAGCGCGCGCCGTTCCCGTCCGCGCCGGTGGTCTCGACCAGCCAGTTCGAGTTGGAGACGCCCTCGGCGATGCCCTTGGCCGACACCAGCGTGCCGACGTCGAAGTCCGCGATCAGCGCGGCGATCTCCTCGGCGCCGAGGTGGGTATAGACGGCCATGACCGGGGCTTATCCGGCGAGCTGGCGGGGCAGCTTGAACACCATCTTTTCCTCGGTGGTGGTGATCACCTCCTCGGTCACGCTGCGCCATTCACCCAGCCGATCGACGACTTCACGGACCAGTACCTCGGGCGCGGAGGCGCCGGCGGTGAGGCCCAGCGTCTCGACGCCGTCCAGCCACGCCGGGTCGATCTCGCTCGCCCGCTGGATCAGCCGCGCCTGCGCCCCGCAGCGTTCGGCAACTTCGACCAGCCGCAACGAGTTCGACGAGTTCGGCGCGCCGATCACCAGCACCAGCTGGCAGCGCGGGGCGATCGCCTTGACCGAGGCCTGGCGGTTGGAGGTGGCGTAGCAGATGTCCTCGGCCTTGGGTCCGACGATCTGCGGGAAGCGCGCGCGCAGCGCGGCGACGATCCCGGCGGTGTCGTCGACCGACAGCGTCGTCTGCGTCAGGAACGCCAGCGGCGCGCCCTCGGGAAAGTCGAGTGCGGCGACGTCCGCCTCGCTCTCGACCAGCGTGATCGCGCCCTCGGGCACCTGGCCCATGGTGCCGATGACTTCGGGGTGGCCCTTGTGGCCGATGAACAGGATGTGCCGACCGGCCTCGACCTGGCGTTCGGCCTGGCGGTGGACTTTGCTGACCAGCGGGCAGGTCGCGTCGAGCCAGTCGAGCCCCCGCGCCGTCGCGGTTTCCGGCACGACCTTGGGGACCCCGTGGGCGGAGAACACCACCGGCGCGCCATCGGGCACCTGGTCGAGTTCCTCGACGAAGACCGCGCCCTTGTCCTTCAGCCCGTCGACGACGAACTTGTTGTGGACGATTTCGTGCCGCACGAACACGGGCCGTCCGAAATGCTCGAGGCTG
Source organism: Novosphingobium sp. FW305-C-111 (assembly GCF_058783565.1). Lineage (NCBI taxonomy): Bacteria > Pseudomonadati > Pseudomonadota > Alphaproteobacteria > Sphingomonadales > Sphingomonadaceae > Novosphingobium > Novosphingobium sp. FW305-C-111. The sequence goes on along the minus strand of NZ_JBYSYP010000011.1, from coordinate 27,229 downwards.
CGCTCGACGATCTCGATCGCGCGGTCGACCCCGGCGCAGAAGCCGCGGGGCGCGGCAATCAGCAGGGTGAGGGCGGGCTTGTCCTGGCTTGGAAAGGCAGCGTTCATCGCCGCGCCCCTAGCACCATCGCGCCGTCCGGGGAACCATTGCCGAATGCAGCGGCGGTGGGTAGAGCGGGGGCCACAGTCTTTCAGGAAGAACCGCCCGATGCACCTGCCCCCGTTTCGTTCCGCCCGCGTCCGGACCGCCCTCGGCGTCTCGCTCCTCGCCGCGGCGCTCGCAGGTTGCGGCAACAAGCAGGGCGACATCGTGGTCGACGACAGCGTCGGCATCGCCGCCGTGCGCAGCCCGTGCCCGATCGTCGCGGTCCCCGACGTGACCGGCGACGTCACCCTGATGCGCGATCCTTCGCGCACCGATTCGGGCGCGATCGACGTCACCGCCTCGATCACCAACCTGCGCTCGACCTGCAACGACGGATCGGACAAGCTCTATTCGGTCGCAGATTTCGACGTCCTCGCCCGCCGCACCGACACCCGCGGCGCGCGGACGGTGCAGCTGCCCTACTTCTCGACCGTCGTGCGCGGCGGGACCGCGGTGGTGGCGAAGCGCATCGGCACGGTGACGCTCAACTTCGCCGACGGCCAGGAACGCGCTCAGGCCCACGCCCAGGCCGCCGCCTATGTCGACCGGAGCGAGGCGACGCTGCCCGAGGACATCCGCGATCGCCTGACCCGCAAGCGCAGGGCCGGTGATGCCGACGCCGCCATCGATCCGCTCTCGCAGCCCGACGTCCGCGCCGCCGTGGCGCGCGCGAGCTTCGAACTGCTGGTCGGCTTCCAGCTGACCGAGCAGCAACTGGCGTACAACGCGACGCGGTGAGGATTGGCGCCCAGGCGCGACTCTGCATCCCAAAGCTCGTCATGCTGAACTCGTTTCAGCATCCCGGCGCGTTCCAACTCGGCCATTTGCTGGAGCCCCAACTGTTGGTGAAGCGTGTTGCATCGCGCTTCAGAGCAAACCGGGAGGGGATGCTGAAACGAGTTCAGCATGACGCCGAGGAGGGTGGCTGGCGGGGAGCGCCAGTGAGACCGAAGCCAGCATTTCCCATTTTGCGCGATTTTCGCTAATGGCCCGCCATGACCGACACCCCTGCCAACCTTCACGCCGCTTTCGGCCGCCAGATCGACGCCGCGCTTGATGCGCTGGTGGCCGCGGGGACGCTGCCCGCCGGGCTGCCGCGAACGGCGGTGACCTGCGAGCCGCCGCGCGATCCCAGCCACGGCGACCTCGCCAGCAACGCGGCGATGGTCCTCGCCAAGCCGGCCGGGACCAACCCGCGCGCGCTGGCCGAGGCGCTGGTCGGCGAGCTCACCAAGGCCCCGCAGGTGACCGGCGCCGAGATCGCCGGCCCCGGCTTCATCAACCTGCGCCTCGCTGACGCGGCGTGGATCGAGGAATTGCGCACCATCGCACGCTCGGGCGGCGACTATGGCCGCTCGGCCATGGGCGGCGGCAGCGTGGTCAATGTCGAGTACGTCTCGGCCAATCCGACGGGGCCGATGCACATGGGCCACTGCCGCGGCGCGGTGGTCGGCGATGCGCTCGCCGCGCTGCTCGAGTTCGCCGGGCACAAGGTCGTGCGCGAATACTACGTCAACGACGCCGGCGCGCAGGTCGACGTGCTCGCCCGCTCGGCCCACGTCCGCTACCGCGAGGCGCTGGGCGAGGCGGTCGGCGAGATCCCCGAAGGACTTTACCCGGGCGATTACCTCGTGCCGGTCGGCCAGCAGCTCGCCGCCGAATTCGGTGACCGCTATGCCAGGGCCCCCGAAGCCGAATGGCTTGTGCCGTTCCGCGAGAAGGCGGTGGCGGCGATGCTCGAGATGATCCGGGCCGACCTCGCGCTGCTCGGCATCCACCACGACCTGTTTTCCTCGGAGGCCGAACTCCAGGCCTCGGGCAAGGTCGATGCAGCGGAGAAGTGGCTGCGTGCGCACGACCTCGTCTATGACGGCCATCTCGAAGCGCCCAAGGGCAAGACCCCCGAAGACTGGGAGCCGGTCGAGCTGCCGCTGTTCCGCTCGACCAGGTTCGGCGACGACCAGGACCGGCCGATCAAGAAGTCCAACGGGCAATGGACCTATTTCGGCGCGGACCTCGCCTACCATTTCCAGAAAGCCCAGAATGCCGACGCGCTGGTCGATATCTGGGGCGCGGACCATGCCGGCACGGTCAAGCGGATCAAGGCCGCGGTCGCCGCGCTGACCGGGGCGGACGGGCACAAGCCCAAGCCGTTCGAGGTCAAGCTGGTCCAGATGGTCCAGCTGATGAAGGGCGGCCAGCCGTTCAAGATGTCGAAGCGCGCGGGCAATTTCGTCACGCTGGCCGACGTCGTGGAGATGGTCGGCAAGAACGTCGTGCGCTTCACCATGCTCACCCGCAAGCCCGACGCGCAGATGGACTTCGACTTCGACAAGGTGGTCGAAGCCTCGAAGGACAACCCGGTCTTCTACGTGCAGTATGCCCACGCGCGGATCTGCTCGACGCTGCGCAAGGCGGCGGCGGAGGGCTTTGCGCCCGATCCCGCGAACCTCTCGCTGCTCGGCGAGGAAGAACTCGCACTGGTCAAGCTCGCCGCGCAGTTCCCGCGCACCGTGGAGGCCGCCGCCGCCGCGCGCGAGCCGCACCGTATCGCGTTCTACCTGAACGACCTCGCGAGCGCGTTCCACTCGTACTGGAACCTTGGCAACGACCGCCCGGACAAGCGCTTCATCGTGGCCCAGGATGGGGCACTCACGGCAGCCCGTCTTTTCCTCGCCCAACAAATCGGGCAAGTGGTCAAGAACGGCCTCGCGCTCCTTGGCGTGGAGGCGGCCGAGGAGCTTTAGGGGCATGATGGGCGGCGACGAAAAGAACCAGTGGGACGACGGCTTGCCGGAAGACGAACCGTTCGAGACCACCCCGTTCGACGAAGCGCAGCAGGGCTCGGGTGCGGGCCGCCTGCCGCTCGACGACGAAGATCGCCTGCCGTGGCTGGAAAGCCCCGATGACGTCGACCTCGAGGAAGAGGGCGTCGATGCCGGGCGGCTGGTCGGGCTGATCGTCATGGGCGTGGTCGCGCTCGCGCTGATCCTCGGCGCGGTGTGGTGGCTCTCGCACCGCGGCGGTGCCGGGCAGCAGGCCGACGGCAGCCTGATCGCGGCGTCGAAGGAACCGTACAAGGTCAAGCCCGAGGATGCCGGCGGCAAGGTCTTCGAAGGGACCGGCGACACCAGCTTCAAGGTCAGCGAAGGGCTGCGCCCGCAGGCGAGCATCGCCTCGAGCGACGCCCCGCCGCCCGCCGCCGCACCGGCCCCGGCGCCCAGCGCCTCGTCCAGCAAGGCACCCGCTGCGCAGGCCTCCGCCAGCGCCGCTCCGGCCGCACCCGGCGTCGGCGTGCAGATCGGGGCGTTCTCGACCAAGGCGGCGGCCGAAGCCGCATGGGCGCGCTACCAGGCCCAGTTCGAGGCGCTCAAGGGCACCAGCCACCGCGTAATCGAGGGCAAGGCCGACATTGGCACCGTTTACCGACTCCAGGCCGTGGCCGGCGACGCCGGTGCGGCGCGGAGCCTGTGCTCGACGCTCTCGGCGGGCGGGCTCAAGTGCCAGGTGAAGTGATTTTCGCTGACTAAGCGCGTCCCCGCGAAGGCGGGGACCTCCATCAATCCAGCGGACCGTTTGCTGCACGAGGTCCCCGCCTGCGCGGGGATGCGGTGAGGGGAAATTTTCCCCGGTCAATCTCCCCCGCGCCCTTGCGAAACCCCGGCGTTTCCGCGAATCTTCGAGCCATGACCCCGGCCATCTTCGGCCTCGCCGGCCTGACCCTCAGCGATTCCGAGCGCGACTTTTTCCGCGACGCCGACCCAGCGGGCTACATCCTGTTCGGCCGCAACATCGAAAGCCCGGAGCAGGTCCGCGCGCTCACCGATGCCTTGCGCGACATCCACGGGCGCGAGCGGCTGCTCATCACCATCGACCAGGAAGGCGGCCGCGTCCGCCGGATGCGCGATCCGGTGTGGCCGGCCTACCCGGCGGGCGAGGCGTTCGACCGGCTCTATGACGTGGCCCCCGCCAGCGCGATCGAGGCGGCGCGGGTCAACGCCGAGGCGCTCGGCCACGACCTCGCCGAAGCCGGGATCACCTGTACCCACGCGCCCTTGCTCGACGTCCGCCAGCCCGATGCCGACAACGTGATCGGTGACCGCGCGCTCGGCAGCGAACCGCTGCGGGTGGCGGCGCTGGGCCGCGCGGTGCTGGACGGCCTCGCCCGCGCCGGGGTCGCTGGCACGATCAAGCACATGCCCGGTCACGGCCGCACCACGACCGACACGCACAAGGCGATGCCGACCGTCACCGCCAGCGCCGAGGAACTCGAATGGGACTTGGCCCCGTTCAAGGCGCTGCACGATGCGCCGATCGGAATGACCGGGCACCTCCTGTTCACCGCGTGGGACACGGAGAACCCGGCAACGCTTTCGCCGTTCGTCATCAACGAGGTGATCCGACGCCAGATCGGCTTTGGCGGCCTCCTGCTGACCGACGACCTCGACATGGAGGCGCTGACCGGCACCGTGCCGGACCGCGCGGCCCGCGCGCTCGCGGCGGGTTGCGACATCGCGCTCAACTGCTGGGCGAAGATGGACGATATGGCCGGCATCTGCGCCGCCGTCCCGGCGATGCCCGCCGAGACGGCCGCACGGCTCGACCGGGCACTCGCCACCACCCGGCTCGACGGGGGTTCGGGGCGGCGGCACGAACTGCTGGCCAAGCGCGACCAGCTCCTGGCGCTCGCCGCATGACCGAGAACGCCGCCGCGACCGACCTTTTCGCCGACGCGGAGTGGGACGGCGTGGCGAGCGGGGGTTCCGAGGACGCGGCGCTCTATCTCGAGCTCGACGGCTGGGAAGGGCCGCTCGACCTGCTGCTCGACCTCGCCCGGCGGCAGAAGGTCGACCTGCGCAAGATCTCGATTCTCGATCTCGTCGACCAGTACCTGACCTATATCGAGCGGGCCGAGGCGCTGAAGCTGGAGCTTGCCGCCGATTATCTGGTGATGGCCGCGTGGCTCGCCTACCTCAAGTCGCTGCTCCTCCTCCCGCGTGAAGAAGGCGTCGAGCCTTCACCTGAGGAACTCGCGCTCAAGCTGCAACTGCGGCTCCAGCGGCTGGGGGCGATGCGCGAGGCCGGGGCGCGGCTGATGGCCCGCGACCGGCTGGGCCGCGACGTGTTCCGCCGCGGCGCGCCCGAGGGGCTGCGGATCGACCGCAAGGCCAGGTGGCAGTGCGACTGGTTCGCGCTCGTCCAGGCCTATGGCCACGTCAAGGCGCGCACCGCGCCGGTGGTCCACATGGTCCGCGAGCGGGCGGTGATGACGCTCGATTCGGCGCTGGCGCGGGTCTCCTCGATGCTCGGCGTCAGCCTCGACTGGATGGAGCTGCGCAGCTTCCTCCCGCCGCACGCCGACCCGCAGCTTCGCCGCTCGGCGCTCGCCTCCAGCTTCGTCGCCGCACTCGAACTGGCGCGGCTGGGCAAGGCCGAGATCGAGCAGGACGAGACCTTCGGCCCGCTGATGCTGCGCGGGGTGCGCGGGTGAGTTCATTTGAAGCATCGTCATTGCGAGGCCGCAGGCCGAAGCAATCCAGGGCGGCCTGGGTGGCTCTGGATTGCTTCGCCTCGCTCGCAATGAAGAAGGAGTGGGGTGAGAAGCTTTGAACGCGCAGCGCCCCGACGACCTCGTCCGCGCGGTCGAGGCGACGCTGTTCGCGGCCGAGGAGCCGATGACCGCGCAGGCCATTTCCAGCCATCTCGCCGGGGCGTCCGTGAAGGATGCGTTGGAAGAACTGCGCGAGACGTATGCCGGGCGCGGGATCGAACTGGTCGAGCGCGGCGGGCGCTGGCATTTCCAGACCGCCAGCGACCTCGCCCACCTGCTCCGCCGCGAGAAGGAAGAGGTGCGCCGCCTCTCGCGCGCCGCGACCGAGGCGCTGGCGATCATCGCCTATCACGAACCCGTCAGTCGCGCCGAGATCGAGGCGATCCGCGGCGTTCAGACCGCCAAGGGCACACTGGACGTGCTGATGGAGGCGGGCTGGGTCCGCGTCGCCGGACGGCGCGAGGTGCCGGGGCGGCCGGTGATCTATGCGACCACGCCCGAATTTCTCACCCACTTCGGCCTCGAATCGCGGCGCGACCTGCCGGGCATCGACGACCTCCGCGCCGCCGGGTTGCTCGACCCGGTGGACGACGCCTTCGCCGCGCTGACTGGCGGCGATGAGCCGGCGGAGGTGGCCGGGGAGGGCGAGGAGGAGGAATAGCGCAAGGATTCCGCGTCGTCCCGGACCTGATCCGGGACCGCTCGGGTCGTGGCGCGGCCTTGCTTGCAAGCACTTGCCCCCGGTCCCGGGTCGACGTGGGCTTGGCCGCTTACCAAACCGTCACTGGCATGTTCAGGTTCGCCGCACTATATGCGGCGCGACGCAAGGAGATACGACATGGGTAGCTTGTCGCTGGTCCACTGGATCATCGTCGCGCTGGTGGTGCTGGTGCTGTTCGGCCGTGGCCGCATTTCCGAGGTCATGGGTGACTTCGGCAAGGGCATCAAGAGCTTCAAGCAGGGCATGGCCGACGAAGCCAACCCGCCCGTGACCCCGCCGCCTGCGCAGATCACGCAAGGCACGGTCGCGCCGCCGCAGCCCGCGGCGCAGCCCGTGGACAACGGGACCCAGAACCCGAACTGATCTCCCCTGAGGGGAGAAAGCGCGCATGTTCGGCATCGACGCCTCCGAATTCCTGATCATCGTGGTCGTGGCGGTCGTCGTCATCGGCCCTAAGGATCTGCCGCTCGCGCTGCGAACGGCGGGGCGGTGGATCGGCAAGATGCGGCGCATGTCCAATCACTTCCGCGCGGGGATCGAGACGATGATCCGCGAGGCCGAGCTCGAGGAAATGGAGCGCAAGTGGAAGGAGCAGAACGCGGCGATCATGGCGCAGAGCCAGGCCACCGCCGCGCAGGGCCAGACCGCCGAGGCCGCCGCCGACCAGGCCGTGCCCGTCCCGGTCGCCCCGCCGCCCGCTGAACTCGACTACGAGAAGAAGCCTGCCGGGGACGTCCCCGCGCCATGAGCGTGTTCCGCGAGATCGACGAGAGCCAGGCCCCGCTGCTCGATCACCTGCTCGAGCTGCGCACCCGCCTTCTGCGCTGCGTCTATGCGCTCGCCACCGCGTTCGCGGTGTGCATGTATTTCGCCGACGACATCTTTGCGATCCTCTGCCGCCCGCTGATGGAGGCGTTCCCGCCGGGGCAGGGCAAGCTGATCTACACCAAGCTTTACGAGGCGTTCTTCGTCGAGGTGAAGGTCGCGCTGTTCGCGGCGTTCTTCGTCAGCTTCCCGGTGATCGCCAACCAGCTCTGGGCGTTCGTCGCGCCGGGGCTTTACGCCAAGGAAAAGAAGGCGTTCCTGCCGTTCCTGATCGCCACGCCGATCCTGTTCAGCGCGGGCGCATCATTGGCCTACTTCATGGTCATGCCGACCGCGTTTCACTGGTTCCTGGGCTTCCAGGGCGACAAGGGCGGGCTGCACCTCGAGGCCCTGCCGGGGACCGGGGATTACCTCGGCCTTGTCATGCAGTTCATTCTCGCCTTCGGGATCAGCTTCCTGCTGCCGGTCCTGCTGATGCTGCTCAACCGCGCCGGGATCGTCAGCCGCGCGCAATTGGTCGGCGCGCGGCGCTATGTGATCGTGGCGATCTTCGTGGTCGCGGCCATCGCCACCCCGCCCGACGTGATCTCGCAGCTGATGCTCGCGGGGCCGCTGCTGCTGTTGTTCGAGGGCACGATGGTGATAATGCGCTTCACCGAGCAGGCCGACGCCAAGGCCAAGGCGGAGGAAGAGGCTGCGGCGGCGGCACCGGTCCAGCCGGAGAGCCTGCTGCCGGGGGAGTGAACGAGACGTCGTCCCGGGCTTGACCCGGGACCGCTGGCGGCGCCACGCAGCCTTGCTTGCAAGCACCTGCCACCGGTCCCGGGTCGAGCCCGGGACGACGTGTGTAGTTACCGCCCTTCCACCTCGCCATCCCCGCCGTCCCAGACCTTGCGGCCCGCGACCCAGGTTTCCAGCACGCGGGTCTTGCGGATCTGCGCCGGGCTGGCGAGCAGGGGATCGGTGTCGACGAAGATGAAGTCCGCCCGCTCCCCCGGGATCAGCCGGCCGAAGCGCCCGTCGGCGAACCCGGCAAAGGCCGCGCCGCTGGTATAGGCGGTGAACGCAGTCACCCGGTCGACCTTCTCCTGCGGTTGCCAGCCGCCGAACGGCTGCCCGTCGGGCCCCTCGCGGGTGATCGCGGCGGCGATGCCGGCCCACGGGTCCGATATCTCGACCGGCGCGTCCGATCCGAACGCCAGTTTCGCCCCATTCGCCGCGAGTGATTTCCACGCGTACGCCCCGGCCAGCCGCGCCGGACCGAGCCGGGCTTCGGCCATCAGGCGATCGGATGTCTGGTGGACCGGCTGCATCGAGGCGATCACCCCGTACTTGCCGAACAACGCCATCTCGGCCGGATCGACCAGCTGGGCGTGCTCGATCCGCCAGCGGCGGTCGCCCTTGTAGGTTTCCGAAAGCTCCTCGATCGCCAGCAGGACCTCGCTGTCGGCGCGGTCGCCGATCGCGTGGACGGCAACCTGGAACCCGTCCATCGCCGCGCGGCTCATCAGGTTGCGCAGCGCGGTGGGGTCGAGCTGGGGCAGGCCGGTTTGCGTCGGCGCGTCGGCATAGGGCGCCTTGAGCCAGGCCCCGCGCGAACCCATCGCCCCGTCGAGGTAGAGCTTGACCCCGTTCATCCGCAGCCGGTCGTCATAAAGCCACGGGCTGGGCCCGGGGCCGCCGATCAGCACCATCGCGTCGATCCCGCGGGCATAGGCCATGACCCGGAGGTTGAGCCGCCCCGCGTCGCCGGCGCGGCGGTAGGCCTGCCAGTCCTCGATCGATATGCCCATGTCGCCGACTGCGGTGACGCCGCGCTTCAGCAGGATTTGCTGCGCCGTATCGAGCGCGAGGTCGCGGTCGACCGGGCGCGGGATGGGGATGAACTTTTCCACCAGCGGCTTGGCCGCATCGACCAGCACGCCCGACGGCACGCCCTTGGCATCGCGCTCGATTCGCCCGCCCGCCGGGTCCTTCGTCGCAGCGGTGAGCCCGGCGGCCTTGAGGGCGGCAGAGTTGGCCCAGCCCGCGTGACCATCGACCCGGGCCAGCCACACCGGGCGGTCGGCCACCGCCGCGTCGAGCTCGGCGGCGGTTGGAAAGCGGCCGAGGCCCCAGCTCTCCTGGTTCCAGCCGGTCCCGATCACCCACGGCCGGTCGGGATGCGCGGCGGCATAGGCGCGGATCATGTCCTGCGCCTGCGCCAGCGAGGTGGTCTGCGACAGGTCGAGCGTCAGCGCGGCGAAGCCGATGTCCATGACGTGGACGTGCGCGTCGATCATCCCCGGCAGGAGGAGGCGGCCCTTGCCGTCGAGCTTGTAGTCGACCTTGGCCGGGCGCTTGTCGCCGCGGTGGAGCACGGCCTTGACCTTGCCATCGTCGGAAATGACGAGGCCGGTGAAGCTTTCGACCCGGCCGTCGGCGCCGATGGTCTGGCCCTGGACGTTGTCGACCAGCGTGTCGGCGAGCGCCGGGAGCGGCGCGGCGAGGAGCAGGGCGGCGAAGGCCGCGAGGCGGGCTGACACTATTTCGCGCCCCGCTTCGGCAGGCGGCGGATCAGCGCGGTCGTGTCCTGGCGGCCGCCGCCCATCGCCTGGACTTCGGCATAGAACTGGTCGACCAGCGCGGTGACCGGCACCGACAGGCCGAGCGAGCGCGCCTCGTCCAAAGCGAGGCCGAGGTCCTTGCGCATCCAGTCGATGGCGAGGCCGAAGTCGAACTCGTCGTCGGCCATGGTCGTCCAGGCATTGTCCATCTGCCACGACTGAGCCGCGCCGCCCGAGATCGCCTCGTAAACCTTGGGCAGGTCGAGCCGCGCCGCCTGCGCCACGCGGATGCCCTCGGCGAGCCCGGCGATGGTGCCGACGAGGCAGATCTGGTTGACCATCTTGGTCAGCTGGCCCGCGCCGGCCTTGCCGACGTGGACCACGCGCTTGGCATAGGCGGCAAGGATCGGCCGCGCCGCCTCGACCGCCTTGCCCATCCCGCCGCACATGATCGACAGCTTGCCGTGTTCCGCGCCCGCCTGCCCGCCGGTGACGGGCGCGTCGACGCAGAGGATCTCCTTGTCGCGCGCCTCGACCGCGATCTGCCGGGCGATCTTGGCGGAGACTGTGGTGTGGTCGACGAACAGGCCTCCGCGGCGCAGGGTCGAGAAGACCCCCGTCGCGCCGAGCACGACGTCGGCAAGGTCGTCGTCGTTGCCGACGCAGGTGATGACCGCGTCCGCGCCCTCGGCCGCTTCGGCCGGCGTTTCGGCAACGCGCACCCTGAAATCCGGATTGGCCTCCACCCAGGCTTCCACCCGGCGCGGCGAGCGGTTGTAGATGGTGAGGTCGTGCCCGGCAGCGGCGAGATAGCGGGCCATCGGCGAACCCATGACACCGAGGCCGAGGAACGAGACTTTGAGGGGATCGCTCATGCACCTTTGTTTAGCGGGTTTGCCGCCGCCCGCCAGCCCCCGCTTGCACCGTTTGCGCGGGAAGCTATGGCTTGGCGGCAATGCCCAGCCACACTTCGCTCGTCGCCCGCGTTTCGCGCTCGCTGTTCTGGATTGCCGCCGTCTTTGCGAGCGTCATGGCGGTGCTGCCAAAGCCGCCGCAAACCCCGATCGACCAGTTCGGCGACAAGTTCGCCCACATCCTCGCCTTCGCCACGCTCGCGTTCCTCGCCAACCTCGGCTTCTGCCGCACCGACCGCATCCGCATCGTCGAGCGGCTGTCGTTCCTCGGTGCGGTGATCGAGGTGGTCCAGTCGATCCCCGAACTCCACCGCGACTGCGACATCCGCGACTGGGTGGCCGATAGTGCTGCGGTGCTGGTGGTGACCGTGGGCTTCGTGCTCTACGCCCGGTGGCAGCGCGGGCGGGCTTAGCGGTTCCCATTGTCCCCGCTTTCCGTTAGGGCGCGGGGCATGGAAAACCTTGCCCGCCAGTCCGACGCGCCGCCGCAGGCGTTGCTCACTCTCGCCGATGTTCGCGCGGCGGCGGAGCGGATTAAGGGGCACGTCGTGCGCACGCCGACGCTGCACAGCAAGACGCTGAGCAAGCTGACCGGCGCCGAGATCTACCTGAAGTTCGAGAACCTCCAGTTCACCGCCGCCTACAAGGAGCGCGGCGCGCTCAACGCGCTGCTGCAGCTGAGCGAGGAGCAGCGCGCGCGCGGCGTCATCGCCGCTTCGGCCGGCAACCACGCGCAAGGCTTGAGCTATCACGGCACCCGCCTTGGCGTGCCGGTGACGATCGTCATGCCGCGCACCACTCCGACGGTGAAGGTCATGCAGACCGAAAGCGTCGGCGGTAAGGTCGTGCTGGAGGGCGAGACTTTCGACGAGGCCTATGCCCACGCCCGGTCGATGGAGCGCCAGCTCGGCCTGACCTTCGTCCACCCGTTCGATGAACCGGCCGTGGCGGCGGGGCAGGGCACGGTCGCGCTCGAAATGCTCGAGGACGTGCCCGAGCTCGACATGCTGGCGATCCCCATCGGCGGCGGCGGGCTGCTCACCGGCATGGGCACCGCGGCGCGTGCGATCAAGCCGGAGATCGGCCTTGTCGGCGTGCAGGCGCAGCTGTTCCCGTCGATGTATTCGAAGCTCAAGCACGTCGACCTCGCTTGCGGCGGCGACACGCTGGCCGAGGGTATCGCGGTCAAGGAACCGGGCGCGTTCACCTCGGCGCTGCTCAAGGACCTTGTCGACGACGTGGTGCTGGTCGACGAGGCGGCGCTCGAAACCGCGCTGGCGCTGCTGCTGCAGATCGAGAAGACCGTGGTCGAGGGTGCCGGCGCCGCAGGGCTCGCCGCGGTGATGGAGAACCGCGAGCAGTTCGAGGGGCGCAAGGTCGGCATCGTCCTTACCGGCGGCAACATCGATACCCGCCTGCTCGCCAACGTCCTGCTGCGCGACCTTGCCCGCTCGGGCCGGCTGGCGCGACTGCGGCTCACCCTGCAGGACCGCCCCGGCGCGCTGTTCAAGGTGATGGAGCAGTTCAACGCCCACCAGGTGAACATCATCGAGATCTACCACCAGCGGATCTTCACCCACCTGCCGGCCAAGGGCCTGATCACCGACATCGAATGCGAAGCCCGCGACCGCGACCAGCTCGACCGGCTGGTCGCTGCGCTCAAGGCCAACGGCTATGCGGTGAGCCAGGTCGAGCTGGGCTAGCCGTATTTGCGGGCCTGACCCGGGACGACGACCCTCTTGCATGAGTGCCCGCCAGGTTCGTCATCCCCGGCTTGACCGGGGATCGTTGTGCACTCACGATCGGGAGTTGGATCCCCGCCTTCGCGGGGATGACGGCGTTCAGGGGGAGAGTTCCGGCCGCACAAAAATCCCCCGTTTACCCTGATTGATGGTTAAGGGACTTTAACCCTTTGCCCGGTTCATGCATTGTCACGGGCAAGGTACGCCGGATGGGCCGGCGGTGAAGAGGACGCCGACCGGCCGTGACTGCACCCGTCCGCTTTCCCCGGTTCTTCGTCACCAGCCCGGCGCCGTGCCCGTATCTTGCCGGCAAGAGCGAGCGGAAGGTGTTTACCGAGCTCAAGGGCCCGCACGCCGACGAGCTCAACGACGCGCTCGGGCGAATCGGTTTTCGCCGCAGCCAGACCGTCGCCTATCGGCCCAGCTGCATCGATTGCTCGGCCTGCGTTTCGGTTCGTGTGGTCGCCGACGAGTTCCGCCCGAACGCGGCGCAGCGGCGCGCGCTGAAAGCGCATTCGGACCTCGTGGTTACCGCCTGCAAGCCGTGGTCGACCGCCGAGCAGTTCGAACTTCTGCAGACTTATCTCTCTGCCCGTCACCCCGGCGGGGGCATGACCACGATGGACGAAATGGATTTCGCCGACATGGTGGAACATACGCCCGTTAAGAGCTATGTCATTGAATATCGGGAACCCGGAGATGGTCTGACCCCCGGCAAGCTGGTTGGCGCATGCCTCACCGACCAGCAAGGCGACGGGCTTTCCATGATCTACAGTTTCTACGATCCGCAACACGAGACGCGCACCGGGCTTGGCAACTACATCATCCTCGACCACATCCAGCGAGCCTCGCGAGCCGGCCTTCCCTATGTCTACCTCGGATACTGGGTCGAAGGTTCTGCGCGCATGCAGTACAAGATCCGGTACCGCCCGATGGAGCGGCTGGGCCGAGATGGCTGGGTGCGTTTCGATGACGCGGAACAGGCCGGACTCATCGGCCGCGCCGTCGCTCCGCGACCGGTTCGCGTCGGCGACGAAGGTGCCGGCAAGGACGGCGTTCCCCACGCGCTGGAGCAATACCGGCTGGCTTGACCGCGTGGCCCGGCTGCTCGCCGGGGCCGCGCTGGTCCTTGCCCCGCTTCCCGCGCTGGCGCAGGACCGCGATGCCGACCAGGCGCTTGAGGACCTCATTCCCGATTCGGCGCTGGACAATCCCGAGCAGTGGGCGCTCGATCATCCGCTGTCTCCTGACACCGATCCGAACGCCCCGGTGCTGGTGCAGGACCTCGATCCCTCCGCTCCGCTCGCAGATATGCCCGAATTCCAGCTCGCCTGGCCCGACGACGGCGAGCTGCCCAAGATCGAGCCGCTGAGCCCCGATCCCGACATCCAGCTGGCGCAGGAGCAGGCCGAGGACGCGATCGAGGCGCTGCCTGGCATCGAGGGCGAATCGCCCCGGATCGCCGATGCCCGGTTCGAAAAGGTCGGGAGGCAGGTCGAACTGGCCTTTCCGTCGGCGGTCGAAGCATTTCCGGAGCGTGAGGACTTTGCCGCGCGCTTCGCCGGGCTGTCCACGCTCAAGGCGTTGTCGGGCGACGATGACCAGAACATCGCCCAGCTGGCGCGGCGCGCCCGCACCGACCGTGATCTTCTGCTGAAGATGCTCCGCGTCTATGGCTACTACGATGCCGAAGTCTACCAGACGATCGGCGGATCCGAGGATGGCGAAGCGGCCGCGACAACGCCGGACAAGGCGGTCGTGCGCTTCGACGTGCTCCCGGGCCCGCAGTACAAGTTGCGGGATATCGACCTCGGCCAGCTCGCCGCGACGGGGCCGGACTACGACCCGCTGCGCAAGTCGTTCGCGCTCCAGCCGGGCGATCCGGTCAATGCGGACCGCATCGTCGAGGAGCGCGCCAAGCTCACCTTCGCGCTCGGCGAAAACGGTTATACATACGCCAGCGTCGGCGAACCCGACCTGCTGATCGACCACGAGCCGCGGATCGGCGACCTGACCGTGCCGGTCGCGCCGGGCGGCAAGTATCGGTTCGGCCGCGTCATCAGCTCGCTGCCGCGGTTCCTCGATTCGAAGCACCTCGAACGCATCGCCCGGTTTGATCGCGGCGACGTGTGGCAGCGCTCGCTGCAGGACGACCTGCGCGAAGCGATCCTCGCGACGGGCCTCGTCTCCTCGGTGACCGTCGCCACCCGCCAGGTCGCGCCCCCCAAGGACGGGGAGCCGGGGACCGTGGACGTCGCGGTGTCGATGGTCCCCGCACCCTTGCGCACGATCGCCGGCCTCGTCGGCTACTCGAGCGGCGAGGGCTTCCGCGCCGAGGCGAGCTGGGAGCATCGCAACTTCTTCCCACCCGAGGGCGCGCTCAAGGTCCGCGGCGTTGTCGGCACCAAGGAGCAGCTCGCCGGCGTGACGTTCCGCCGCAACAACTTCCTCGGCCGTGACCAGGTCCTGAGCCTCGACCTCTATGCCCAGACGGTCGATCGCGATGCCTACGACGCGCGCACGGTCTCGTTCCTCGGCACGTTCGAGAAGCAATCGACGCTGCTGTTCCAGAAGCCGTTCCTGTGGTCGGCCGGTCTCGAAGCCGTCGCGACGAGCGAGCGCGAGGGCGCGGTCAATGGCGTCCAGGCGCCGCGCAAGACCTACTTCATCGGCGCGATCCCGCTGCGCGCCGAGATCGACCAGAGCGACAGCCTGCTCGATCCGCGCCGCGGCTTCCGGGTCGGCGCGCGGGTCTCGCCCGAGCTTTCGGTGCAGAGCGGGGTCAAGTCGACCTACGTCAAGACCCAGATCGATGCGAGCTACTACCAGCCAGTGACCGAACGGGTGGTGGTGGCTGGCCGGGTGCGGGCCGGAGCGACCTTCGGCACCGACATCGCCAACATCGCGCCCTCGCGGCGGTTCTACGCGGGCGGCGGCGGATCGGTGCGCGGCTATGGCTACCAGCAGATCGGCCCGCGCAACTCGCTCGGCGATCCCAGCGGCGGGCGTTCGCTCAGCGAGTTCTCGCTGGAAGCGCGGGTCAAGACCGGCTTGCTCGGCGGCGCGGTAAGCGTGGTTCCGTTCCTCGATGGCGGGCAGGTCTACGAATCGAGCACGCCGCGGCTGTCCGACCTGCGGCTGGGGGCGGGCATCGGCCTGCGTTACGACACCAACTTCGGGCCCTTGCGCATCGACATCGGCACGCCGCTCAACCCGCGTCCCGGTGACAGCCGGATCGGCGTCTACGTCGCGCTGGGGCAGGCGTTCTGATGGCCGAGGAGGAAACCGCGCCCGCGCCCGAAGCCGCGCCGCGCCCGGCTTTGCAGCGCCTCACTTGGCCGCAGCGCGTGGCGGCGGTGACGCTGGGCATGGTCGCGCTGCTCTCGATCGCGTTCCTAGTGCTCGATTCCTCGCTCGGCCACCGCTTCGTGATCGACCGCATCGCCGGGCTGACCCCGGCCAACGGCCTCAAGGTCGAGATCGGGCGGATCGAGGGTTCGCTGTTCGGCGAGGCGGTGCTGCACGACGTCGTGCTCAAGGACCCGCAAGGCGCGTTCATGACCGTGCCCGAGGCGGAGCTCGACTGGCGGCCGCTGGCATGGATGAAGTCCGGCCTCGATATTCGCAAGCTCGTGCTCCACCGCGGCCATCTCACCCGCTGGCCGACGTTCAACCCGAGCAAGCCCGGCGGCTCGACCCTGCCGAACTTCGATATCCGCGTCGACCGGTTCGTGGTGGACGACCTGACGGTGGACAAGGGCCTGATCGGCCAGCGCCGCCGCATCGACCTCATCGCGCGCGCCGACATCCGCAAGGGCCGCGCGCTGCTCGATGTCGACGGGCGCTTTGGCGGCGGTGACCGGCTGCTTCTGAACCTCGACGCCGCGCCTGATCGCGACAAGTTCAAATTGGCGCTCGACTATGCCGCGCCCAAGGGCGGGCTGCTCGCGGGCGTCACCGGGGCGACGTCATCGGTGGCCGCCAAGGTCTATGGCGCGGGCGGGTGGAAGACGTGGAACGGCGTCGCGGTGGCGCGGCGCGACGGCAAGGACCTCCTCGCCCTGCTCCTCGCCAACCGCGGCGGGCGCTACACCGCGGCGGGCGAGGTCTATCCGGCCGACCTGCTCGCGGGCCAGGCCAGGGCGATCGCCGGCGACAAGCTCGGCCTGCGCTTCGACGGGACGCTGGTGGACAACGTTCTCGACGGCCGGCTCGCGCTGACCGGCGCGGCGCTGGCGGTGGGAAGCCGCGGCAAGCTCGACCTCGGCACGAACGCCGCCGAGGGCCTGTTCGTCCGCGCCCTCGCGCTGCGGCCCGAATTGCTCATCGCCGATCCGCAACTCGAAGGCGCGCAACTGACCGCCACGCTCGACGGGCCGTTCAAGGACCTGTCGATCGACCACGCGCTCACCGTGCGCCGCCTGAAATCGGGCACCACGCTGGCCGAAGGCCTGCGCACCGCCGGGACGGCGCGCTGGGACGGCAAGACGCTGTCGCTGCCGCTGAACCTTACCGCCGCGCGCGTCGTCACCGGCAACGGCCAGATCGATCCGCGCTTTGCCGGCGGCAAGGTCACCGGCACGCTGGCGCTGACCGGGGCGGAGCTCAATTCCGACGATCTCGCCATCGACCTCAAGGGCCTCGCCGCCCGCCTCGTGCTGCGCGGCAACCTCAAGCAGGGGGCGTTCGCGCTGGCCGGCCCGGTCGCGGCGCGGGGCTTCCAGCTGCCCAACCTCGGCCTCGTCGACGCCGACGCCAAGGTCCTGTTCAAGACCGGGCGCGGGATTGCGTGGACGCTGCAGGCAAACCTCGCCGGGCGGATGACGCGGATCGACAACAGGACGCTGCAGACGCTGACCGGCGGGGGCATCCGCTTCGCCGGCGGGGTGCGGCTGGGCCAGCAGGTGCCGATGCTGTTCGACCGGGCGCGGCTGACTTCGGCCAAGCTCACCCTCAATGCGCAAGGCCGCCAGCTCGCCGACGGCACCACGACGCTCACCGGCAACGGACGCCATGCCGACTACGGCCCGTTCACCGTCCAGGCCGACGTCGGCGCGGCCGGGCCCAGGGCGGTGCTGGTCTTCGCCGATCCCTATCCGGCGGCGGGGCTGAAGGACGTGCGCGTCTCGCTTTCGCCGATCCCCGACGGCTTCCGCATCGAGACCTCGGGCGGCTCCACGCTGGGCCCCTTCGACGGGGTGCTCGGCCTCTACAGCGCCCCCGGCGCGCCGACGCGGATCGTCATCGAGCAGATGAAGGTGTGGCAGACCGGGGTGACCGGCACGCTCCTGCTTGGCGACAGCGGTGTTTCGGGCGAACTGGCGCTCGCAGGCGGCGGGCTCAACGGGCAGATGCGGATTGATCCGCGCGGAAACGGCCAGCAGATCGACGCGCTGATCACCGCCCGCAACGCCCGCTTCGGCGGCCCGACCCCGCTCGCGATCGGCAACGGCAAGCTGGAGGTTTCGGGCTTCCTCGAGAAGGGCCGCAGCACGATCGAAGGCAATGTCTATGCCGAGGGGCTGCAGAGCGGTTCCCTGTTCATCGGCAAGCTCGCGGCCAGCGCGAAGCTGGTCAACGGGGCAGGGCAGGTCACCGCCTCGGTCGCCGGGCGGCGCGGCAGCCGCTTCGCCCTGTCGGGCACCGGCACGATCGAGCCCAACCGCGTCGTGTTCCTCGCCGGCGGCGAATATGCCGGGCGCAAGATCGTCATGCCGCGCCGGGCCGTCCTGACCCGCGAGGGCGATGGCTGGCGGCTTGCCTCGACCCAGGTCGGCTTCGGCAAGGGCATGATCATTGCCGAAGGGCACATCCTCGGCGGGCCGACCGAGCTCAACCTGCAAGTGGCCGACATGCCGCTGTCGGTCGCGGACATCGCCATCGCCGACCTCGGGCTGGGCGGGACGGCCTCGGGCGTGGTCGATTACCGCCGCGAAAACGGCGTGCCGGCCGGTCGCGCGCGGCTGGTGGTCAAGGGGCTGACCCGCTCCGGCCTTGTCGTGACCTCGCGGCCGGTCGACCTGTTCCTCGTCGCCCAGCTGTCGGCGAACGCGCTCGAAACCCGCGCCGTGGTCGAGGAAAAGGGCGAAACCCGTGGCCGGCTGCAGGCGCGCATTTCCGGCCTTCCTGCCGGCGGCGGACTGATGCAGCGCCTGCGCAGCGGCAGCCTGTTCGGCCAGCTGCGCTACAACGGCCCGGCGGATGCACTGTGGCGGCTGACAGGCGTGGAGCTGCTCGATCTCACCGGCCCGGTCGCCATCGCCGCTGACATGACCGGATCGCTCGACAACCCGCAGGTGCGCGGGGCGATGTCGAGCAGCGAACTGCGCGTCCAGAGCGCGCTCACCGGCACCGACCTGCAGAAGGTCGCGATGCGCGGGTCGTTCGCGGGTTCGCGGCTGACGCTCAACCAGTTCTCCGGCGTCACGCCGAACGGTGGGCGGGTGACGGGAAGCGGGACCGTGGATCTTTCCAACGTCGCCGAGCGCGGCGTGCCGCTCGACCTGCGGATTGCCGCGACCAACGCGCAGGTGCTCAACCGTGACGACATGGCCGCGACGGTCACCGGCCCGCTGCGGCTCGTCAGCGACGGGATCGGCGGCACCATCGCCGGGCGCGTGCGGATCCAGGAGGCGCGCTGGCAATTGGGACGGGCGTCCTCGGCGCTGGCCTTGCCCGAGATACGCACGCGCGAGATCAACGCTCCGGCCGACCGCGCCCCGGCCCGGGCGGCCGCGCGGCCGTGGAACTGGCTGATCGACGCGGCCGGCGACGGGCAGATCAATGTCCGCGGGCTCGGCCTCGACAGCGAATGGGGCGCGAACATCCGCCTGCGTGGCACCACCAGCGCCCCGCAGATCTTCGGCAACGCCAGCCTCGTCCGCGGCGGCTACGAATTCGCCGGCAAGCGCTTCGAGCTGACCCGCGGGCGGATCTTCTTCGACGGCAACGTGCCGATCGACCCGCGGCTCGACATCGTCGCGGAGGGCGACGTCGAGGCGATCAGTTCGCGGATCACCATTTCCGGCTCGTCGCTGAAGCCTTCGATCACCTTCTCCTCGACCCCGGCGCTGCCCGAGGAAGAGCTGCTGTCGCGACTGCTGTTCGGCAGCTCGATCACCCAGATCTCCGCGCCCGAGGCGGTCCAGCTGGCGGCGGCGGTGGCGAGCCTGCGCGGGGGCGGCGGGCTCGACCCGATCAACAAGCTGCGCGCCGCGATCGGGCTCGACCGCCTGCGCATCGTCGGCGCCGACGCGGCCAAGGGCAGCGGCACCTCGATCGCGGTCGGCAAGTACATCGGCCGGCGGTTCTTCGTCGAGGTGGTGACCGACGGCAAGGGCTACAGCGCCACCTCGGTCGAGTTCCGCATCACCCGCTGGCTGGCGCTGCTCGGCACGATCTCGACGCTGGGCGACCAGAGCGTGAACGTGAAGGTCAGCAAGGATTACTAGCCGCGTCCCCGCGAAGGCGTGAGCGTGAACCGGGTGCGTCGTCCCGGACTTGATCCGGGACCGCTGGCCGCATCGTCCCGTGCTCTCGGCAGGCAAGCGCCCCGCTTCACAGCGGTCCCGGGTCGAGCCCGGGACGACGCAGCAACAAAAAAGGCCCCGGGTTTCCCCGAGGCCCTCTTGCTCATCGAACCGCGTCGATCAGGCGGGCAGGCCGCTGATCGCCTTGGTTTCCATGAAGTCCTTGAGCCCGTGCAGGCCGCCTTCGCGGCCGTTGCCCGACTGCTTGTAGCCGCCGAACGGCGCGCCCGGGGTCGGCCCCCAGCCGTTGATCGCAACCATGCCGGCGCGCAGCTTCGGGGCGACTTCGGCGGCCTTCGCAGGGTCGCCGGTGATCGCGGCGGAGAGGCCGTATTCGGTCTGGTTGGCGAGTTCCACGGCTTCGTCGAGGTCCTCGTAGGTCATGATCGTCACGACCGGGCCGAAGATTTCCTCGTTGGCGATGCGCATGTCCGGGGTCACGCCCGAGAACACGGTCGGCTGGACGAAGTAGCCGCGGTTGACGTTGGCCGGCATGTCGGGACCGCCGGCCTCGAGCGTCGCGCCCTCGTCGATCGCCGACTGGATCAGGCCGCGAACCTTGTCGAACTGCGCCTTGTTGACCAGCGGGCCGAGGTGGCTGCCTTCCTGCATCGGGTCGCCGACCGGGGTCGCCGAATACATCGCCTTGAGGAACTCGGCCGCCTCGCGCTCGCGCGGCTTGTGGACGAGGACCTTGGTCGGACTAATGCAGCTCTGCCCGGTATTGACCAGCGGACCCATCGCCACGGGGGTCAGGTGCTTGGCGAAGTCGGCGTCGGGCAGGACGAGGTTGGGCGACTTGCCGCCCAGTTCCTGGTGGACACGCTTGACGGTGTCGGCGGCGGACTTGGCCACCATGATGCCCGCGCGGGTCGAGCCGGTGAAGCTGACCATGTCGATGTCCGGGTGCGACGAAATCGCGGTGCCGACGCCCGGGCCGTCGCCCTGGACGAGGTTGAACACGCCCGCCGGAACGCCCGCGGCGTGCAGCGTCTCGGCAAAGATCGCGGCGTTGGTCGGGCACTCTTCCGACGGCTTGAGGATCATCGTGTCGCCGGCGGCGAGCGCGGGGGCGACCTTGAGCGCGATCTGGTTGAGCGGCCAGTTCCACGGGGTGATCATGCCGACCACGCCGATGGGTTCGTAGGCGACGGTGTAGCCCTTGCCCTGCTCGGTGAACTCGAAGTTCTTGAGCGCCTCGATGGTGTAGATGAAGCCGCCGATGCAGGCACCGACCTGCGCGGTGGCGGCGAAGCTCACCGGCGCGCCCATTTCCTCGGCCATGGCGACGGCAAGATCCTGGGCGCGGTTCTTGAGCTCGGCAACGATGCGCTGGAGCAATTCGATCCGCTCTTCACGGGTCGTTTGGCTATAGCTTTTGAACGCACGCCGCGCAGCCGCAACGGCCTTGTCGACATCGGCCTGGGTGCCGAGCGTGATCGCGCAGCACGCCTCTTCGGTGGCCGGGTTGATGACCTCGTGGCGCTTGCCGCCCTGGCTATCGACCCACTGGCCGTCGATATAATGTTGCAGCCGCTCCCGCATCGCGAATCTCCTTTAAGGGACCGATTAAATCAGGTTCCATTTCAGGACTGATCGCGCGGATTGCAAGCACTTCCGCGAAAGTGGCACGGTTCGGTCGCGGGCGCGGGTCAGTTCGTCGGCGCGGCCTTGAGCACCCCGTCGACCGGGATTGCCACGCCGTTCGAGGCCAGCACCGGATCGCCGGAGATCATCGCCTTCGCTCCGTCGGACGAAGTCACCGATATACCGTCGCCGGACTTGGCGAACGTCAGCGAGCCCTTGCCCATGGTCGGCATGGTCACGCTCTTGCCGTTGGCCTTGTCGAGCGCGCTGCGGATGTCGGACGGGGTGAAATAGCCCGGCAGGATATGGTTGCGCACGACCTCCGCCAGCGCCGCGCGCTGCTCGGGCTGGAGCAGGAGCTTGCCGGGATCGCCCAGCTTGCCGAACGCGGCGTCGGTTGGGGCGAAGACGGTGTAGCTCGCCGCCCCGTCGAACGCGCCGGAAACGCCGGTATCGGTCAGCGCCTTGCCGAAGGTCGACAACGCCGCCGAGCCGGCGACAGCCGCCGCCAGCTTCTGACCCGTGGGGCTGGCCTCGGCGGCGGTGGTCGCGTCGCCGCTCGCCCCGCTCTTTTCGCCCGAGCATCCGGCCAGCAGGACCACCGCGCCGAGCGCGCACATCAGCTTGTTCATACGCAGGCCCCTTAAATCAGCAGTTCGATGGCGGCCTGGACCAGCCGGGTCGTCGGATCGATTTCGTAGACGTAGCCGTCGCTATAGCGGTACATCGCGTCGGGGCCGTCGACGTAGCGGTCGCGGTAGTCGTAAGGCACGTTGTACACGTCGTAGCCCACCGGCAGCGGCTGGCCGATCGCGATGTCGTTGCCGGTCAGCAGCGCGGCGATCGCGCTGATGGCGTCGGTCTGCGGGTCGAGCCGGTAGATCACGTCGTCGGCGTAGCGGTACGACGGGCCGAGGCCGTAGAAATCCTGGTAGTAGCTCGGCAGCGCGACCGGCTCGTAATAGCCCGGCCATGCCGAGCCGAGCGCCAGTGCCCCGCCGAGGAGCGGGACGTAGGAGGCGATCCGGTTGCCGTCATAGCGGAGCAGGTAGCCGTCGTAGTAACCGTAGTTGCCCGAACCCCAGTCGCGATAACCCCACCAGTCGGGACGGTCATAAACCGGGCGCCACGGGTCCTGCTTGGCGAGGCCCGGGGGCATGCAGCCGTTGTTCTTCTTGGCGAGGCCCGGCGGGCATCCGTCGATCAGCCCGCCGCGGGTGCGCTCGCTGGTCCAGCGGAACGGCCCGTCGCGGTCGTCACCGGCGATGATCCGGCGCGGCTCGCCCGGGCGAGCGCCGTCCTTGCGATCGGCCGCGAAGTCGCGGCCCTTTTCGGCGGACTTCTCGGCCGATTTGCCGGGCGCGTCGACCGGGCTGCGCATCGCGGGGCCATTGGCCTTGTCGCCGCGCGCCTTGTCTGGGCCCCTGTCGGAACCCTTGTTGTCAGAGCCCTTGCCGGGGTTGTCGGGCCGGCCCTGGGCGAACTGCATCGGCCGTGCGTCGTTTCCGCCACGGCCCTGCATGGCCTTGCCCGGCCCGTCGGCCTTGGCCGCCTTGCCCGGGCTGCCGCCGCCATTACCGCCACCTGCCGGGCCGCTCGCGGCACGCTTGTCTCCGCCGCCCTTGCCCCCGCCGGGATCGGCGAAAGCGGCAGGGCTTGCGAGCGCGACCAGTGCCGCGCCGATCAAAAGGCTGCGCATGGCTTATACCGTCCTGCGGCCGCGGAACAGCTGGACAAGGCCAACCACGATCGCGACGACGAGAAGAAGGTGAATCACGCCCGCGGTCACCTTGAAGGCGAACACGCCGAGCGCCCAGAGAATGAGCAGGATGAGGGCGATTGTCATGAGCATGGCTTGAACTCCCAAGTGGATTGGGCGGCCCGCTGCCGGGCGTCCTTGGCCATGTTACGCCCGGGACGGCGCTAAGGTTCCGCCCGCACACAGAAAACCCGGCGGGATCGCTCCCGCCGGGCTCCTGTTTTCGCAGTCTGGCCGGTGGCTCAGGCCGAGTAGTACATGTCGAACTCGACCGCCGACGGCGTGGTTTCCCAGCGCATCACTTCCGGCCACTTCAGTTCGATGTAGGCTTCGATCTGGTCCTTGGTGAACACGCCGCCCTGGATCAGGAAGTCGTGGTCGGCCTCGAGGCTTTCGAGCGCCTCGCGCAGCGAACCGCAGACCGTCGGGACCTGGGCCAGCTCGGCCGGCGGCAGGTCATAGAGGTTCTTGTCCATGGCTTCGCCCGGGTGGATCTTGTTCTTGATCCCGTCGAGGCCGGCCATCAGCAGCGCGGCGTAGCACAGGTAGGGGTTGGCCATCGCGTCGGGGAAGCGGAACTCGACGCGCTTGGCCTTGTCGCCGGCACCGTAAGGGATGCGGCACGAGGCCGAGCGGTTGCGGGCCGAGTAGGCCAGCAGCACCGGCGCTTCGTAACCCGGGACCAGGCGCTTGTAGCTGTTGGTGGTCGGGTTGGTGAAGGCGTTGAGCGCCTTGGCGTGCTTGATGACGCCGCCGATGAAGTACAGGCACATGTCCGACAGCCCGGCATAGCCGTTGCCGGCGAACAGCGGCTTGCCGCCGTCCCAGATCGACATGTGGGTGTGCATGCCCGAACCGTTGTCCTTCATGATCGGCTTCGGCATGAACGTCGCGGTCTTGCCATAGGCGTGCGCGACCTGGTGCACGACGTACTTGTAGACCTGCATGCGGTCGGCGGTCTGGACCAGCGTGCCGAAGGTCAGGCCCAGCTCGTGCTGGGCGCTGGCGACTTCGTGGTGGTGCTTGTCGCAGGGCAGGCCCATCTCGATCATGGTCGAGACCATCTCGCCGCGGACGTCGACGAGGCTGTCGACCGGCGCGACCGGGAAGTAGCCGCCCTTGGCGCGCGGACGGTGGGCGAGGTTGCCGGCTTCGTATTCGCGGGCCGAGTTGGTCGGCAGCTCTACGTCGTCGATCTTGAAGCCGTTGCCGTCGTAGCCGTCATAGAACTTGACGTCGTCGAACACGAAGAATTCGGCTTCGGGGCCGACATACACGGTGTCGCCCACGCCCGAGGACTTGACGAAGGCTTCGGCGCGCTTGGCGGTCGAGCGGGGATCGCGGGCATAGAGCTCGCCGGTCGAGGGCTCGACGATGTCGCAGCAGATGATCATCATCGGCGTGGCCGAGAACGGATCGATGTAGACCGCGTCGAGGTCGGGCTTGAGGATCATGTCCGACTCGTTGATCGCCTTCCAGCCTTCGATCGACGAACCGTCGAACATCAGGCCGTCTTCCAGCTCATCCTCGCCGATCACCGAGGCGACCATGGTGAGGTGCTGCCACTTGCCCTTCGGGTCGGTGAAGCGCAGGTCGATCCATTCGATTTCCTCGTCCTTGACGCGGGCGAGGATGTCCTTTGCTGATGCCATCGTGATTCGTTCCCTAGTTGAATTTACGTTCTATTTATTCGTCATGCTGAACTCGTTTCAGCATCCCCTCTCGTCCGCGGCGATTGCGCTGGATTCGAGGAGACCCTGAAACAAGTTCAGGGTGACGGCCTGTCGGGGCCGTCGGATCGCCCCCTAGATCGCGTCGTCGTCGCGTTCGCCGGTGCGGATGCGCAGGGCGGTCTCGACCGGGATCACGAAGATCTTGCCGTCGCCGATGCGCCCCGTCTGCGCCGCGCCGGCAATCGCCTCGACCGTGCGCTCGACCAGGCTGTCGGGCACGACGACCTCGAGCTTCACCTTGGGGAGGAAGTCGACGACGTATTCGGCGCCGCGATAGAGTTCGGTGTGACCCTTCTGCCGGCCGAAGCCCTTGGCCTCGGTCACGGTGATGCCGGACACGCCGATTTCGTGCAGCGCCTCCTTCACCTCGTCGAGCTTGAAGGGCTTGATGATCGCCTCGACCTTCTTCACGTGCCTTGATCCCTCGCGAACGGGCCGGAGTTGGCATCCATGACAGAGCCAGCCGGCGATGATCCCGTGCGGCCCGACCGTATCAAGAATCGTGCCACCTTCGTGGATCAAGCCCTAGCCGCTGGCGAACGCCCGCGAAAGCCGCAATTTCGCGGCTGCAGCAATTATCGGGACGTCTTGTGCGGGACGGCGGAAGGGATGTTGCGCGGGCGGGGAATTTTTGTGCTTATTTTTTGCGCAGAAGGTGCCTGTTTTTTGGGCATCTCAGGTTTTCGCACAAGGCTGTGGTCTGTTGAAGTCGGATGTCTGACATTTCAATTTTTTTCGTTCTCGGTGATGTCCCATTCAAGCCACTTGTCGAATAGCTCTGCCTATTTCAAGATCATGCCATTAGTGTGCCGTGGCAATGACGGGGGCAAAAGATGACGAGCATCACAATTCATTCGACCAACCTGGACAATCTCGCGGTTGGGGAATTGAAAGCGAAGTGGAGTGCCCGCGGCGATCGCATTTTACGCTATTACATCGATATTCGGCACAGACAGTTGAACCTTCATAAGGAGGTCAGCGCCCCCGAGCTATTCATCCTTCAAAGTAAAATGGATGCCCTGATGGCATCTTGGGATGACAAGTATGAGCAATTCACGAAGAAACAGAATGTGCTATCGGGCCATGCCGCAGCGGAAGACCTGACTGCTGACGCCATCGCTCGCCTCGATAGCATGGGAAAAATCTTGGCGCACACACTCAAGGTAGATGATCGGGTCGATTGGGACTCGCTGAAGGATAAAAGTCATTACGCTTTTCCAAAGGCGTTCCCCGAGACGAGGCCAATGTCCTCGCCGGAAATCCAGCCTGGCTATAGCGCCCCAAATATTGGCTTCTTCGATCTGATCCTCGGGCGGAAGGCGCGCATCCTTGCTGAAGCGGAGGAAAATTTTCATTCAGCCACTCGCGCATGGGAAGATCGTGAGCGCCAACGTTCGGCCAGGCATGCAAAAGCGGTAGAAGCTTGGGAAAAGCGTCAGAAGGCCTTTTGGGATGACCACTTGGCGAAAAAGGCGACATTTGAAGAGGAGCAGGCCGCCTCCCACGCCGAAGTTGAGCGCCAGAAATCTGAGGTCGGTCAGGGGAACGAGGAAGCTGTGATCGAACACGCCTCGTTAGTCCTTGAAGCGTCCGACTATCACGGGTTGTTCGAAAAGTCTTATCTGATCCAGTATCACCGAGACAATCGGCTTTTGAAAGTGGCCTATGACTTACCTTCCATGGACACTTTACCTTCGATCAAGGCCGTAAAGTTCGTAAAGGCGACGGGTGAGTTGCGCGAAACTTACATTACCGACCGGGAAAAGAAGGCGAACTTCGAGTCCGCTTGCTACCAAGTTTGCCTGCGAACCATTCACGAGTTGTTCGAGGCCGACGAAAGCAGCAACATCGAGAGCATCTTGTTCAATGGCTATGTGAATTTTGTCGATCCAGCCAAGGGTGTGACACAACGATCCTGCTTGCTCTCGGTCTTGGTGGATAAGCCGACTTTCTCGGCGATTGATCTGGCGCGAGTGGAGCCTAAGGTCTGCTTCAAATCGCTGAAGGGTGTGTCAGCGGCATCGCTAGCATCTTTGACGGCCATTCCGCCCGTGATGAAAATGGACACCGAAGACCGCCGTTTCATCGAAGCCCGCGAAGTTGGACACCTCGAAGAACTCGCTGTTTTCGGCCTGAAGGGGGTGCGAAGGGTCTGATCGCGGTCTTTGGTGCGTGAGG
>NZ_JBYSYP010000010.1:162723-170187 GCF_058783565.1 Novosphingobium sp. FW305-C-111 | reverse complement strand
AAACCATCGAAATGAGGGGTCCCTTTTAGACGCCGATCACCCCGCTAACGGGGTCCTTTTTGCACGCCGATCCACACTTTGTGGTCGTGCCGGCACCGGATCACCCGCTTGTTATGCGATCTGTCGATGTGCTGGTTGGCGGCAAATCCGGCCTGACAGCTTTCATGATGTCCTCGGCTGAGGAGCTCCGTAGGCCCATGATGCTTGAGGCCAGGCTCACCCTTAATCAAGTCGCGTTCCCGCCTACAACGCAGTTCGTTTATGTCGCAGATGCTGATGAGAACAGTCCTGCGATTGAGGGAAAGTTCGCTGAGCAGATCGGGGGGCGTTCGATCGCCAGAGATGCAGCTGCAATTGTCGAAAGCACATTCCGCCAAAAGCAGTCTCCCGACGGTGCCAGCGCTCGACAAAAGTCCCAATCCCGCTTCGCGGCCACCTATCGCATCGCGCGTCTGCTCAACTTAAAGAAACCGCATGAATACGACCAGCGAGTGCCGCACCGAGGACGAGCGAACCTTGTTTTCGATACCATCAACTCGGTGCCGAGCGCATTTGCTAGTCGCGAAATTTCGTCTCGCACGCTGATCGGCCTCTCCGTCCGTGGTGCCGAGCGCTGGTATGAACCTTCAACGCGCCAGCCGCTGCCTATTCCTTCACCCGCCGGACTTGTGTTCTCACCTGGATTTGCCCGACCCCGCAACGACCCCGAGAAGGCGCTTCGGGCAGCTGCTTTCGCCGGGTGGATTCTAGCACCTGAATTCTCCCCACGGTCGCGCGACGAACTCGCAGAACTTGCGCTACGCTTCACCAAGCCGCAATGAGCAAAAGCGCACGCCACAAGCTCATGCTCGCTCTCGTACGCGGCTCGCCGCATTACGGTCAGGCAGTCCGCCTCAACCTTGTTGAGGATGAGCTGGAAGAGCTTGGTCGTTGTGATCGCGTCGAACCCATTCGGAGACGCCGTTTGCTAAAGGTTCTTCACGCGGCCCGCGCAATCGACACAACCTTAGGCGTTATTCTTGACGCCAATGCCATTCCTCCGCAGCACGGCATTGGCAAACGTCTTGACCAACTCAAGACGCTCGCACCGACGACACGTGGCTACTTGAATCATACTACCACCGTCGCCTTCAGGAAATCGATTGCCAACTTGCGCAACGTCTATGCACACGACGCCGGCGCTTTCCCCCCGTCGACACTTGAAGTCGAAGGCTTCGTGTCTGAGGTGCACTCGTGCATGGCACTCATACTGTAGACAGGCGGTGCGCCACCTTGGCCCTATCGCGGAAACCAACTCGCTTTGCAAATCCGAGTTCCATTCCGATCGCAGTTTGGGCTGCTTGCACGCGGTTCGTCGACTTATGTAGTCCGAAAAGGATGGCCCACGTCGAGCGCGTAGTTCGGTACCGCTTGCATAAACTGCGCCGAGCGAACAATTGTTTCTTGCCCCCGGTGAAAGCCCGAGGGTGAGGCGTCAGAACCTCACGTCGTCACAGCCGGTCAGATTCATCTGGCCGGGTGGCTGTCGCGCATGTCCAAGGTTCTGCCCAAAGGCGGCAGCGCCTTGTGGTGACGCAGGGTTCTGAACACCCGGCTTCGGCCGCTGCCTCAGATGCAAGAAGGCGGTGGAACATGACTAGGTTTATTCTGACTCAAACTCCGATCGGCACCATTGCCATTTTGGCTCTTACCGGATTGGCCGCCTGCTCATCCAACGATGGCGACAAGACGGCCTCTCGCATGTCCGCAGTCGCGCAAAAGGTTTTGCAGTGCCGGCAAGAATATGAGGCTGGGAAGGCGGACATGGACGCCCTTACTTGTCGCGTTGAATTCGGTCAGGAGGAGCGGCTGGCTACTGCCTGCCAACCGGCGACTGATAAAGCGGGAAATGTGCTCTACGAAAGCGCAGAGGTCGCTCCGTCGCCCGCCGAATGGCAGGCGTGCCTGAGGCAGATTGACCAAACCATTGTGGTCAAGGATATCCCGCGCCCGACCATGCCATGTGATCGTTACCGGGCTAAAATCTTGACGGCGAAAACGGCAGGTGAAGCCAAGCAAAGGGCGGAGGCCATCAGTGTAGGCGCTCCGGAATGCACTTCTGTCGCCTCAAAGGCGCAATGGGACTTCATCTCGAATTCGGTCGACACCACCGCTCGGACAAACGGAGCTGCCATCGAATCCGAAACGAGAGCGCGAGAAGCCGTAGACGACGCGGAACGAGCCGCTCGAAGAGAGCGAGCGCTCAAGGAATTTGAAAAAATAAAGTGAATGCTCTGACGTAGGGAATGCAGGCGTCAACCGGCATGTGCTCGCTCGACGATTGACAGGCGAGGGGCGGGCTTGGCTCGCCCCATTTCTTCGCCACGGGCGCTCGTGACGCGAGGAACACGCGCGGGCGACGTTGTGGTCGCTCGGGTCATTGAACGCCCTGTGCGGCGCTCCTAGCGCCCGTAACGGTGAACTAGAAGCGTAGTCAGCCTTCTTGATTACGCCGGAATCTAGTTTGATTGCCTGCCCTTGCATGCTTATCCTGCTCGCCATGGGGGCCACTGCCGAAATCGACGCGTTCATCGAGCACTGGCGGCACACCGGCGGGTCGGAGCTTGCCAACACGCAGAGCTTCATTAACGGCCTCTGCCACGTGATCGGCGTCGAACCGCCCCATGGCAGCCGCGTGGACGACAGTGGCAACGACTACGTGTTCGAGCGCCGCGTGTTTCAGGACAACGGGGACGGCACGCAGAGCTTCGGGCGGATCGACTGCTACAAGCGCGACTGCTTCATCCTCGAAGCCAAGCAGGGCAGCGAGGGCGACCGGGCTGCTGCAGGGCGCGGCGAGGATGACCTCGACCTATTCGGCCAGACCGCTTCTGTGCGCCTCAAGCGCGGTACGGCAAGGCGTGGCACCCCCGGTTGGGCGAAGGCCATGGTGCAGGCCAAGGGGCAGGCGGAGCGCTATGCCAAGGCGCTGCCGGTGGACCATGGCTGGCCGCCGTTCCTGCTGGTCGCCGACATTGGCTACTGCATTGAGGTCTACGCTGACTTCACCGGTACCGGGAAGGCCTACGTCCAGTTCCCCGACCGTGCGCGCTACCGGATCATGCTGGAGGACCTGCACGACGCAGAGGTGCGGGAACGCCTGAAAGCGATCTGGACCGCGCCCAAGGCGCTTGATCCAGCCGCCCGCTCTGCCCGCGTCACCCGCGACATCGCCGACCTGCTCGCCACCGTCGCCAAGAGGCTCGAACGGCGCGGGCACAGTGCGGAGCGGACCAGCGGGTTCCTCATGCGCGTGCTTTTCACGATGTTCGCCGAGGACAGCGGCTTGATCCCCGAGAAGAGCTTTACCGACCTGCTCAAGGCCCAGCGCGCCCACCCGGAGCACCTCGAACACCAGTTGTCGGCGCTATGGGCCGCGATGGACGAGGGGCAGTTCTCCCCTGCTCTCGGCGTGCCGCTCAGGAAGTTCAACGGCTACCTGTTCAAGGACCGCACCGCGATCGCGCTCGATGCCGAGGAGCTTGAGGTCCTGATCAAGGCCGCCGAGCATGTCTGGACCGAGGTCGAACCCGCGATCTTTGGCACGCTCCTCGAACGCGCCCTCAACCCCAAGGAGCGCTCCAAGCTCGGCGCGCACTATACCCCGCGGGCCTATGTCGAACGCCTGATCGCCCCGACGATCATGGAGCCGCTGCGAGGGGACTGGAACGGCGTGCGCGTGGCGGCGGTGGACCTGATCGAGCAGGGCAAGACCGAAGAGGCCCGCGCCCTAGTGGAGGCGTTCCACGGCAAGCTGGCCAGCACCAAGGTGCTCGACCCGGCGTGCGGCACCGGCAACTTCCTCTACGTTGCCATGGCGCGGATGAAGGAACTGGAGAGCGAGGTTCTGGAGTTCCTCGTCGAGCTTGGCGATCACCAGTACGTCGCCGAACTCACCGGCCATACCATCACGCCCGAGAACTTCCTCGGCATCGAGATCAACCCGCGTGCAGCGGCGATCGCGCAGCTCGTCCTGTGGATCGGCTACCTGCAATGGCACTTCCGGGTGAATGGACAGGACCGCGCCCCGCCCGAGCCGATCCTCAAGGACATCCGCACAATCGAGAACCGCGATGCCCTGATCGAGTACGATGAGCTTGTCGTAGAGCGTGATGAATACGGTCGTCCCCTTTCGCGGTGGGATGGCGAAACAACGATCCCGCATCCAGTGACAGGCCAGCCAGTCCCCGATGAAGCCGCGCGAGTTGAAGTGCACCGGTATGTCAGCCCCCGTTACGCGCGCTGGCCCCAGTGCGATTTCATCGTAGGAAATCCGCCATTCATCGGTAGCAAACGCATCCGCGACCAACTCGGCGACGGCTACTTCGAGGCGTTGAGGAAGGTGTTCGACAAGCTGCCCGGTGACATCGACTTCGTGTACTACTGGTGGGCCAGAGGGGCCGAGCTAGCAAGCCAGCAGCGGGTACGGCGCTGCGGGCTGATCACAACGAACACTCTTCGTCAGGCAACGGGTCAGCGGGTGATCAAGCAAGCTCTCGCCCGCGCAGCCCGAACATCCATCGTCTTCGCCGTGGCGGACCACCCTTGGAGAGATGCAGAGACCGATGCAGCCGTTCGCGTTGCGATGACAGTCACCACGGGCGGCGACCTTGACGGAGTTACGATCAAGGTGGCGGACGTTCCTTCGGCCCCGGTCACAGAGGTTGTGTCTGGTCGGATCAACCCCGACCTTTCTGTCGGGGTCACAGCCACGAGCGCAAAGCCCCTGCGGTCAAACCGTGACCTATGTTTCATGGGGGTCAAGCTGGCCGGTGATGGTTTCCGCCTGACCGGACAGGAACGCGAAAAGCTGATCGCGTCTGGATGTCCAGCAGGACTGTTGCCACGTCTGATTGCTGGCAACGACATCACTCGGGGACCGCAGGACCGGTTCGTGATCGACCTCTTCGGGACCAGCGAGCAGTCCCTTCGTCAAGAACACCCGGCATTGTATCAGCACCTGGTCAACACGGTCCTTCCTGTGCGACGTCAACTCAAGAGGAAGAGCTACCGGGATAACTGGTGGATTTTTGCTGAACCAAGGCCAGCTATGCGGCGGGCAATCACGGCACTTGATCGTGTAATCGCAACCTCTGAAGTGTCTAAGCACCCGACATTCGTGTTCTGCCATACGACAGAGACCCAGTTCGACGGGTCCGTGATCGTGGTCGCCTCTTCATCTGGAGCGCTCCTCGCAGTGTTGTCATCCCGGCCCCACGGGGTCTGGAAGCATCGCGCGGGAGGCACTCTGGAAAACCGCCCAAGGTACCAGAATAACGAAACCTTCGACCCGTATCCTTTCCCGTATCCACTACCGCCTCACCTAGCGGAGAAACTCGAAGATGAGGGCAACCGCCTCGACGCCCTCCGCAAGAAGGTCCTCGCCGAACACCCCGACCTCACCCTCACCAAGCTCTACAACGTTTTGGAGGCCCTCCGCGAGGGTCAACCGCTGGACACCGCCGCCCGCGACATTCACGACCGAGGCCTCGTCTCACTGATCCGCGAGCACCACGACGCGATCGACGCTGCCGTGGCCGAGGCCTATGGCTGGCCGGTTGACCTCTCCGACGAGGACATCCTCGCCCGCCTCGTCGCACTCAACAAGGAACGCGCCGCCGAGGAGGCCAAGGGCGTGATCCGCTGGCTACGGCCCGAGTATCAGGCCCCCGACTACGCCGCGCCGGTCACCCAGACCCTCGACCTCGGCGAGGTCGCCGCGCCGCTACCCGACAACGTCATTCCGTGGCCGGACAAACTCCCCGAGCAGGTCAGCGCCGTGCAATCCATCCTCACCGCCGCCCGCGCCCCGCTGGCCGCACAGGACATCGCCCGCAACTTCAAGGGCAAACGGGCCACCACCGTCCGTCCGGTCCTCGACGCCCTCACCAGTCTGGGCATGGCACGGCGGCTGGGCGACGGGAGGTACGCGGCGTGACCACAGTTGCAGACGTTGTAGTCACCTCTGATCGGGTCATGGGGGCGAAGGCCGTATTCGGGGCGATCAGTTCGCACGTTCTCTGCTTTGGTGCTCGCGGTGACAGGAGCCAGAGCCGCTACTTCTCGCAAGCGGCTGGCGCGGCCCGGAAAGCGGTCGACGGACCGTGGGTGTTCGCCGTGGGGGGCGGAGGGAGTGCGCCCGATAATATCGACGGCAGAGTGCTGAACCTGGTGCGACTTGCGTGTGTCTACGGCGACACGACCGCTTTTGTCCCACCAGATGAAGCGGCTAGGCTCGCCCAGTGGCCGGTTGCAATCGCCGTCCATGACGTTTGGGAACTCGACGGCCAGCCGCACCTAGTGGGTGATCTGGGACTTCCTGATCGCCGGCTGCTAGCAGGTGCACAGGACGGCATTGTACGGACCGACGGTCATTTCGACACCTTTTGGGACGCCGTTCGAGATTGGCCAATCACCTTAAAGCCGCTGCCGTTGTACGCCGACTTTTACGACAGTGGCAGGCCCAAGCTGGTCAGCCAGATGCTCCCAAAGATTTCGGCCGGTTCGGAAGAAGGCAAGGCAGCGTGGAGATTGCAGTTGAAGCGCGAGCGGGACCCCAACCTCGCGCCAGCAGCCAAGGCCCTCAACCACGATGCGTATGGCAACTACACGTGTGAGGCATGCAAGTTCGCACATTCTGACGCAGGAATGTTTGACGCGCATCACCCCAACCCTCTCTGCGCGGGAGTCCGAACAACCCTCGCGGAGCATCTCATTGTTCTCTGTCCCACGTGCCATAGACGCGCCCACAGAAGAGACCGTCTGAACCCCTTCACCCTTGATGAACTGACGGAGTGGGCCGATGCGGGTCGGCCTTGATCTAAGCTGGCTTCAAAACCAGTTTGCTGGGGCTAACGGCGTCGCTGTGTGGGGCGCGGTAGTAGCAACCGGCCTTGCAGCTCTAAGGGTGATAGAGTTCTTCCGCGACCGCTCGCCACAGCTTGAGGTCACCTGCATGTGGCGGGGATATGCAGAGGCCGGCAATGACGTTTTGCTGATCAACCATGGTCGGGTGCCGGTCTCAATCTACCACTTCTCGCTCGTGTGGTGCCGGCCCTCGAAGATCGGCTCGCCGGTCGAAGTGTACGGCGAGTTCGATCTGCACGACGATTTCAGCAATATCGTCGTGCCGCCGTTCTCCACGCATTCGATGAACTTTTCAGAAGGGGAGCATTTCAGCAACAAGCCGCCAAAGGGGCACGCTGACGCCCGGTTGTACTTGAAGGCGTGGATGGTTGGGCGGAAGAAGCCCGTTTTCCGCCAAGTCTTCGCCCAAACGGCCTTGCAGGTCCCGAACCTGTGGACACCGGCCCTTGACCCTCTTGCCGTCGATGAATGTTCTTATTTAGTACCGGTGTCGCATCCTAGCCCCCCTTCTGTTGGCTTGGCCCGTCATGGGTGCAAGTCCAACGGGTGGGGACCGTC